>NZ_BCBT01000003.1:0-204760 GCF_001320965.1 Pseudomonas sp. NBRC 111143
TTTACCCGCGAAGGCTTCCCCGCCGATCCAAAGCCGAACCCCACCAGTGCCGTTTATTGAACCCTGGACTACGCTGACAGTCGCATCCCACGAATCATTTGCGCGCAAGCAAGGAGCCTGCATGACGTTTACGCGTGCGCTGTTGGTCGTTTGCCTGGGGTTGTTGTCAGTGCTGTCAGGCTGCAAGGAACAGGCGTCTAGCCCTGAACTGCCACGCGTCGGCGTGGCACGGGTCGAACCTACCGATTTCGCCGCCAACGTCACCCTCACCGGTGATGTGCAGGCGCGCGTTCAGACCGACCTTTCGTTTCGCGTGGGCGGCAAGATCATCGCCCGTAGCGTCGACGTGGGCGACCACGTCAAGGCTAACCAGGTGCTGGCGCGCCTGGACCCGAAAGACCTGCAGAACAATGTCGACTCAGCCAAGGCCGAGGTATTCGCCGAGCAGGCGAGGGTCACCCAGACCCGCGCCGCCTTCGTGCGTCAGCAGAAACTGTTGCCCAAGGGCTACACCAGCCAGAGTGAATACGACTCGGCTGAAGCTGCCCTGCGCAGCAGCCAGAGCGCGCTCAAGGCGGCCCAGGCACAACTGGCCAATGCCCGCGAGCAATTGAGCTACACCGACCTGGTGTCCGAGGCGGATGGGGTGATCACCGCGCGCCAGGCCGAGGTTGGCCAGGTAGTGCAGGCGACCATGCCGATCTTCAGCCTGGCCACCGACGGCGATCGTGATGCCGTCTTCAACGTCTATGAGTCGCTGCTGGTGTCGCCACCCAGCGACGAAGGCGTGATCGTCCGGCTTGTGGATAACCCCAAGGTACAGGCCGAAGGACGGGTGCGCGAGATCACCCCGACGGTGTCTGCCGAGAGCGGTACGGTGCAGGTCAAGGTGGCGCTGCGTAACGTGCCGGCTGCCATGCAGTTGGGCTCGCCGGTAACCGCCACGGCTCACGCCCAAGGGCGCCCAAGCATCGAATTGCCCTGGTCGGCGCTGACCAAGGCGCTGCATGAGCCGGCGGTGTGGGTGGTGGGCGAGGGCGACAAGGTCGAACTGCGCAAGGTCCAGGTGGCGCGTTATCTCACCGGGCGCATCGTGATCAGCGACGGCGTGAAAAGCGGCGAAACCGTGGTGGTCAGTGGTGGCCAGTTGCTGCATCCGGGTATGCAGGTGCAGAAAGTCGACGCCAAGAGCCCCGGAGGTGAGCCATGAAACCCTTGCTGGTGTTACTTGCCGCAGCCACCCTGCTGCCCGGTTGCAAGGGCGATGAGCCGGCGCCCGAGCCCGTACGGCCGGTGCTCTCGACTCTGGTCGAGCCACAGATGCAGTCGCAGCTCGGTCGCTTTGCGGGCACCATCCAGGCACGCTTCGAAAGCACTCTGGGCTTCCGAGTGTCCGGGCGCATTGCGCGGCGCTGGGTGGACGTGGGCGCGCAGGTAAAACCGGGCGACACCCTGGCCACCCTCGATCCCACCGACCAGCAGAACCAGCTGCGCGCCGCCGAAGGCGACCTGGCGCGCGTCCAGGCGCAATGGATCAACGCCCAGGCCAATGCCCGCCGCCAGCAGCAGCTGTATGACCGCGGCGTCGGCGCCCAGGCCCAGCTGGACATCGCCCAGACCGACCTGAAGACCACCGGCGCCTCGCTCGAACAGGCGCGCTCTGCGCTCAGCCAGGCCCGCGACCAGCTCGACTACAGCACCCTGCGCAGCGACCACGCAGCAGTAGTCACCGCCTGGCGCGCTGAAGCCGGGCAGACGGTCAGCGCCGGGCAGGAGGTCGTCACCCTGGCGCGCCCGGATGTGAAGGAGGCGGTCATCGACCTGCCGATCCACCTGGCCGAACAACTGACCCCGGCGCTGACCTTCACGGTCGCCTCGCAACTGGACCCGAGCCTCAATACCACCGCGACCCTGCGCGAGCTCGAGCCCCAGGCCGACGCCACCACCCGCACCCGGCGTGCACGGTTGAGCCTGGCGAGCACGCCCAACGGCTTCCACCTCGGTACCGCGATCAGCGTCACCCTGAGCTCGGCGGTGACCCCGCGCAGCCAGCTGCCGGCCACCGCGCTGCTCGAGCGTGACGGCAAGACCCAGGTGTGGGTGGTCGATCCGCAGCAGAAGACCGTGGCTACCCGCGACATCACCCTGCTCGAGCGCACCGATGACAGCATCGTCCTGGCAGGCGGTGTGCAGCCCGGCGAGCGGGTAGTGACCGCCGGTGTCAACAGCCTCAAGCCTGGCCAGAAGGTCACCTTCGACGAGGACGCACGATGAAAGGAAGCTTCAACCTCTCCGAATGGGCCCTCAGGCACCAGTCCTTCGTCTGGTACCTGATGTTCGTCAGCCTGCTGATGGGCGTGTTTTCCTACCTCAACCTGGGCCGCGAGGAAGACCCTTCCTTCACCATCAAGACCATGGTGATCCAGACCCGCTGGCCCGGCGCGACCCAGGACGAGACCCTGCTGCAAGTCACCGACCGTATCGAGAAAAAGCTCGAGGAACTGGACTCGCTCGACTACGTGAAAAGCTATACCCGCCCCGGTGAGTCCACCGTCTACGTGTACCTGCGCGACACCACCAAGGCCAAGGACATCCCCGACATCTGGTACCAGGTGCGCAAGAAGATCCAGGACATCCGCGGCGAATTCCCCGAGGGCATCCAGGGGCCGGGGTTCAACGACGAATTCGGCGATGTGTTCGGCTCTATCTATGCCTTCACTGCCGACGGCCTGACCCTGCGTCAGTTGCGCGACTACGTCGAGCAGGTGCGCGCCGAGGTGCGCGAGGTACCCAATATCGGCAAGATCGAGCTGATCGGCACCCAGGACGAAGTGCTCTATCTGAACTTCTCCACCCGCAAGCTGGCAGCCCTGGGTATCGACCAGCGCCAGGTGATGCAGGCGCTGCAGTCGCAGAACGCCGTCACGCCCGCCGGGGTCATAGAGGCCGGCCCCGAGCGCATCTCGGTGCGCACGAGCGGACAGTTCGCCTCCGAGAAGGATCTGCAGAACGTCAACCTGCGCATCAATGACCGTTTCTTCCGCCTGGCCGACATCGCCAATATCGAGCGCGGCTACGTCGACCCGCCAGCACCCATGTTCCGCTACAACGGCGAGACGGCGATCGGCCTTGCGATCGGCATGAAGGCCGGCGGCAACATCGAGGTGTTCGGCCAGTTGCTCAAGGAGAAGATGACCAGCATCACCGCCGATTTGCCGGTGGGCGTGGGTGTGCATACGGTTTCCGACCAGGCTGTGGTGGTGAAGAAGGCTGTGGGCGGCTTCACCAGTGCCCTGTTCGAAGCGGTGGTCATCGTGCTGGTGGTGAGCTTCATCAGCCTGGGTATCCGCGCAGGGCTGGTGGTGGCCTGTTCGATTCCGCTGGTGCTGGCGATGGTCTTCGTGTTCATGGAGTACAGCGGCATCACCATGCAGCGGATTTCCCTTGGGGCGTTGATCATCGCCCTGGGGCTGTTGGTGGACGATGCAATGATCACCGTGGAGGTGATGGTCACGCGCCTGGAAATGGGTGAAACCAAGGAGCAGGCCGCGACCTTCGCCTACACCTCGACCGCGTTTCCCATGCTTACCGGCACCCTGGTGACCGTGGCCGGCTTCGTGCCGATCGGGTTGAACGCCAGCTCTGCCGGCGAGTACACCTTCACCCTGTTCGCGGTGATCGCCGTGGCGCTGCTGGTGTCATGGATCGTCGCCGTGTTCTTCGCCCCGGTGCTGGGCGTGCACATTCTCAACAGCCAGAAGGTCAAGGCCCACGAGACCGAGCCGGGCAGGGTAGGGCGCGCCTTCGAGCATGGCCTGCTGTGGTGCATGCGCCATCGCTGGATCACGGTGATCGGCACCATCGTGCTGTTCATCCTGTCGGTGGTGGGTATGCGTTTCGTGCAGAACCAATTCTTCCCATCTTCGGACCGCCCGGAAATCCTGGTCGATCTCAACCTGCCGCAGAACGCCTCGATCGAAGAAACCCGCAAGGCGGTGGATCGCCTGGAGGCGACCTTCAAGGACGATCCGGACATCGTCAGCTGGAGCACCTACATCGGCCAGGGCGCGATTCGTTTCTACCTGCCTCTCGACCAGCAACTGCAGAACCCCTACTACGCGCAGTTCGTGATCGTCAGCAAAGGCCTGGAGGAGCGCGGCGGGCTGATGGCGCGCCTGCAGGAGCGCCTGCACAAGGACTTCGTCGGCATCGGCACCAACGTCCAGTCGCTGGAAATGGGCCCGCCGGTGGGGCGGCCGATCCAGTATCGGGTCAGCGGCAAGGATATCGACCAGGTGCGCCGCCATGCCATCGAGCTGGCCACCCTGCTCGACAGCAACGAGCACATCGGCGAGATGATCTACGACTGGAACGAGCCCGGAAAGGTGCTGCGGGTCGAGATCGCCCAGGACAAGGCCCGCCAGTTGGGGCTGTCGTCCGAAGACGTGGCCAATGTGATGAACAGCATCGTCAGTGGTGTGCCGATCACCCAGGTCAACGACGACATCTACCTGATCGATGTCGTCGCCCGTGCCGAGGACAGCGAGCGTGGCTCGCCGGATACCCTGCAGAACCTGCAGATCCTCACCCCCAACGGCACGTCGATTCCGCTGCTGGCCTTCGCCACCGTGCGCTACGAGCTGGAGCAGCCGCTGGTGTGGCGCCGCGACCGCAAACCGACCATCACCATCAAGGCCTCGGTGGCCGGCGAGATCCAGCCCACCGATCTGGTGGCGCAGCTCAAGCCGAAGATCGACGAGTTCGCCAGCAAGCTTCCAGTGGGCTACGAGGTGGCCACGGGCGGCACGGTGGAGGAGAGCGCCAAGGCCCAGGGCCCGATCCGTCAGGTGGTGCCGCTGATGCTGTTCCTGATGGCGACCTTCCTCATGATCCAGTTGCACAGCGTGCAGAAGCTGTTCCTGGTGGTCAGCGTCGCGCCGCTGGGGCTGATCGGCGTGGTGCTGGCGCTGGTGCCGACGGGAACGCCGATGGGCTTCGTTGCGATCCTCGGGATTCTTGCGCTGATCGGCATCATCATCCGCAACTCGGTGATCCTGGTGACCCAGATCGACGAATTCGAGGCCCAGGGCTACTCACCTTGGGACGCGGTGGTCGAGGCGACCAACCATCGGCGCCGGCCGATCCTGCTCACGGCCGCGGCGGCCAGCCTGGGGATGATCCCCATTGCTCGCGAGGTGTTCTGGGGCCCGATGGCCTACGCCATGATTGGCGGGATCATCAGCGCAACGCTGCTGACCTTGCTGTTCCTGCCGGCGCTGTACGTGGCCTGGTACAAGATCCGTGAGCCGCAGGCGCAGAACTGAAGCCCGCCCCCCCTGTAGGGGCGGGCTTGCCCGCGAATGCAACAGTGGCTGCACTACGGCATTCGCGGGCAAGCCCGCTCCCACAGCCACCTACTGGGCTGTTCAGTAATTCAGTTATATAAACATTCTTAAACAGTATTTTTAAGAATATCCCGCCATCACTAAGATTGCCCTCAAGCCAGGCGCAATCCCCTTCCTCTGCCCGGCACCCTTACTCAATGGAGAACGAGCATGAGTGCATCTCTGCGTAGCATCGACGGTCAGGACGAAGCCACCATTCTGCGTGAAATCCAGAGCGCGCTGCGCGACCTGCGCTTCGGTGCAGTGGAGATCACCGTGCACAACGCTCAGGTCGTGCAGATCGAGCGCAAGGAGAAATTCCGCCTGCAGCAGCCCGGCAACAAGTCCGGCTGACTCCGACACATCCAACTAGAAAAAATGCCAATCGGGAGCTTCACCATGTCCATCCGCCGTTATGCGCTCGCCGCTCTGGCCAGTGCCGTTTTTGCCGGTTCCGCCATCGCCAAGGATTACGAACTGCTCAATGTGTCCTATGACCCGACCCGTGAGCTGTACCAGCAGTACAACGCCGAATTCATCAAGCACTGGCAGCAGACGCATCCGGACGACAAGGTGAAGATCCAGCAATCGCACGGCGGTTCGGGCAAGCAGGCCCGCGCGGTAATCGACGGCCTGCGCGCCGACGTGGTGACCCTGGCCCTGGCTGGCGATATCGACGAAGTCGCCAAGCTCGGCAAGACCCTGCCGGACAACTGGCAGACCCGTCTGCCGGATGCCAGCACCCCCTACACCTCGACCATCGTGTTCCTGGTGCGCAAGGGCAACCCGAAAGGCATCAAGGACTGGGGTGACCTGGTCAAGAAAGACGTCTCGGTCATCACTCCGAACCCGAAAACCTCCGGCGGCGCGCGCTGGAACTTCCTGGCCGCCTGGGCCTATGGCCTGAAGTCCGGTGGTAGCGAAGCCAAGGCCAAAGAGTACGTGCAGGAGCTGTTCAAGCACGTACCGGTGCTGGATACCGGTGCACGCGGCTCGACCATCACCTTCGTCAACAACGGCCAGGGCGATGTCCTGCTGGCCTGGGAAAACGAAGCCTTCCTGGCACTGAAGGAAGACGGTGGCAGCGACAAGTTCGAGATCGTCGTGCCGTCGTTGTCGATCCTCGCCGAGCCGCCAGTGGCGGTGGTCGACAAGAACGCCGAGAAGAAGGGTAACACCGAGATCGCCACCGAATACCTGAAACACCTGTACAGCCCTGCTGGGCAGAAGATCGCTGCGGAAAACTTCTACCGTCCGCGTGACGAGAAAGTCGCCGCCGAATTCGCCAAGCAGTTCCCGAAACTTGACCTGGTGACTATCGACAAGGACTTCGGTGGCTGGAAAACTGCTCAGCCGAAGTTCTTCAACGACGGCGGTGTGTTCGACCAGATCTACCAGGCGCAGTAAGGCCCGAGGACAGCGGGGCCGCTCCTGCAGGGGAACGCGATCCCTGCAGGAGCGGCCTTGTGCCGCGAATGGGCTGCGCAGCAGCCCCAGGATTCAAAAGTTTGCACCGGCCCGGGATTCTTCCGGGCCAAGTGCGTTCAACCAGGGATATTTATGTCACGTCGCATCTCCCCCGTCATACCCGGCTTCGGGCTGACGCTGGGCTACACCTTGGTGTACCTCAGCCTGATCGTGCTGATACCGCTGGCGGCCATGTTCATTCATGCCTCGCAGCTTACCTGGGAGCAGTTCTGGAACATCATCAGTGCACCGCGGGTCATCGCGGCGCTCAAGCTGAGTTTCGGTACCGCCCTGTTCGCCGCCATCATCAATGGCGTGATCGGCACCCTGCTGGCCTGGGTGCTGGTGCGCTACACCTTCCCCGGGCGCAAGATCATCGAAGCGATGATCGACCTGCCGTTCGCCCTGCCCACCGCCGTCGCCGGTATCGCCCTGACTGCCCTGTACGCACCTGCGGGCTGGGTCGGCCAGTTCGCCACCGACCTGGGCTTCAAGATCGCCTACACCCCGCTGGGCATCACCCTGGCCCTGACCTTCGTCACGCTGCCGTTCGTGGTGCGTACGGTGCAGCCGGTGCTGGCGGACATCCCGCGTGAGGTCGAGGAGGCCGCCGCCTGCCTGGGCGCCAAGCCGTTGCAGGTGTTCCGCCATGTGCTGGCGCCGGCACTGCTGCCGGCCTGGCTGACCGGCTTCGCCCTGGCATTCGCCCGTGGCGTGGGCGAGTACGGTTCGGTGATCTTCATCGCCGGCAACATGCCGATGAAGACCGAGATCCTGCCGCTGCTGATCATGGTCAAGCTCGACCAGTACGACTACACCGGCGCCACGGCCATCGGCGTGCTGATGCTGGTGGTTTCCTTCATCCTGCTGCTGCTGATCAACTTGCTTCAGCGGCGCATCGAAACCCCTTGAAGGAGGCCCGGTCATGTCTTCGTCATCCATAACTGCAAGCTCCGCCGCCAATGCTGCCCGCCGTGGCAGCGCCACCTCGCGCCGTGTACTGATCGGCCTTGGCTGGCTGGTGTTCGCACTGTTCCTGCTGCTGCCGCTGGTGATCGTGGTGTCCCAGGCGCTGAAGAATGGCTTCGGCACCTTCTTCGAGGCGATCTTCGAGCCTGACGCGCTTTCGGCGCTCAAGTTGACGCTGCTCGCGGTGGGCATCTCGGTGCCGCTGAACCTGGTGTTCGGGGTCAGCGCCGCCTGGTGCGTGAGCAAGTACAGCTTCCGCGGCAAGAGCGTGCTGGTCACCCTGATCGACCTGCCGTTCTCGGTCTCGCCGGTGATCGCTGGCCTGGTCTACGTGCTGATGTTCGGCGCCCAGGGCCTGCTCGGCCCCTGGCTGCAGGACCACGATATCCAGATCGTCTTCGCCCTGCCGGGCATCGTGCTGGCGACCATTTTCGTCACCGTGCCCTTCGTCGCCCGTGAGCTGATCCCGCTGATGCAGGAGCAGGGCACGCAAGAGGAAGAGGCCGCGCGCCTGCTGGGCGCCAACGGCTGGCAGATGTTCTGGCATGTCACTCTGCCGAACATCAAATGGGGCCTGATCTACGGCGTGGTGCTGTGTACCGCGCGGGCCATGGGCGAGTTCGGTGCGGTGTCGGTGGTCTCCGGCCATATCCGCGGCGTCACCAACACCTTGCCGCTGCATGTGGAGATCCTCTACAACGAGTACAACCATGTCGCGGCCTTCAGTGTGGCCAGCCTGTTGCTGATCCTGGCGCTCTTCATCCTGCTGCTCAAGCAGTGGAGCGAGAACCGTATTAACCGCCTGCGCCACAGCGCAGCGGAGGAATAAGTCATGTCGATCGAAGTTCGTAACGTCAGCAAGCGCTTCAACAGTTTCCAGGCCCTGAACAACATCAACCTGGATATTCACAGCGGTGAGCTGGTCGCGCTGCTCGGCCCCTCCGGCTGCGGCAAGACCACCCTGCTGCGCATCATCGCCGGCCTGGAGACGCCGGATGACGGCAGCATCGTGTTCCACGGCGAGGACGTCTCGGGCCACGATGTGCGCGATCGCAACGTCGGGTTCGTGTTCCAGCACTATGCGCTGTTCCGCCACATGAGCGTGTTCGACAACGTCGCCTTCGGCTTGCGCATGAAACCCAAGGGCGAACGTCCGAGCGAGAGCAAGATCGCCGAGAAGGTCCATGAGTTGCTGAACATGGTCCAGCTCGACTGGCTCGCCGACCGCTATCCCGAGCAGTTGTCGGGGGGCCAGCGCCAGCGTATCGCCCTGGCCCGTGCCCTGGCGGTGGAGCCGAAGGTGCTGCTGCTCGACGAGCCGTTCGGCGCCCTCGATGCCAAGGTGCGCAAGGAGCTGCGCCGCTGGCTGGCGCGGTTGCACGAGGATATCAACCTGACCTCGGTGTTCGTCACCCACGATCAGGAAGAGGCCATGGAAGTGGCCGACCGAATCGTGGTGATGAACAAGGGCGTAATCGAACAGATCGGCTCGCCGGGCGAGGTGTACGAGAAACCGGCCAACGACTTCGTCTACCACTTCCTCGGCGATTCCAACCGCCTGGCCTTGAGCGAGGGCAACCATGTGCTGTTCCGTCCTCACGAGGTGTCGCTGTCGCGCCATGAGACCGAGGGCCACCACGCTGCCGAAGTCCGCGACATTCGCCCGCTGGGCGCGACCACCCGAGTGACGCTGAAGGTCGAGGGGCAGAGCGAGCTGATCGAGGCTGAAGTGGTCAAGGACCACGACAGCCTGACCGGGCTTGCGCGCGGCGAGACCCTGTTCTTCCGGCCGAAGGTCTGGCAGAAGGTGGCGGATATCTAAGCTGCCGTGTGTATGAAAAACCCGGGTTTGCAGCCCGGGTTTTTTATTGCCTGGGCGAAGGTCGGGGCTGCTGCGCGGCCCTTCGCGGATAAACCCGCTCCACAGGCTCCCCTCGGATTCAAGGACAGCGCTGTGCCTGTAGGCGCGGGCTTGCCCCGCGATCGAGGGCGCAGCCCTCGCCGGATTTCGATACCTTCCACGAATATTTTGCATGCCGCACGTGCATGATTTTCCCCGCTCATCGTTACAGCCCTTGTGCCACGCGGCTTTGCGGGAACCCCTAAAATCCTATATTCGATAAAGGCATAGCTTTAATTTTAAACATTACTTTCAGAGATAAGCCTCTGGAATGGATGATTCAGCCACGAGGACCGGCCAAGGTCCGAAGACCTGCATCACGTTTCCAGGAGTCGATTCAATGGGTAATGTCCAGACGGCCGCGAGGGCCTACGACCAGCCATGGCGCCCGGCCCCGGGCGACCTGGTCGAGCTTGGACGCACGCTTCGCCTGCCGCTGGCGCAGCTGCGCCTGCAGCGCACGCCGGTCAGTGGTCTCAAGCGTCGCGACAAGCTGGCGCTGGGGTTGCTGGTGCTGGTCCTGCATGGCGCTGCGGCCTACTGGGTCAGTCAGCGACCAACCCCCGAGCTGCCGGTGATTCCGCCAGAGATTCCGCCGATGACCATCGAGTTCGCCGCCCCGGCGCCGCCGGTCGTCGAGCCGCCACCGCCTGTGCCTGTGGTCGAGCCGCCACCGCCACCACCGCCGGTGGTCGATGAGCTGGCCGCCAAGCCTGCACCGAAGCCGGTACCTAAACCAAAACCGGTGCCAAAGCCCATACCCAAGCCGCAGCCCAAGCCGGTCGAGGCGCCGCCACCGGCACCGACCCCAGCGCCTGCACCGCCTGCTCCGGCACCTGCACCACCAGCACCGGCACCGGTCACGCCCGCTTCAGCCAACGCCGCATACCTGAAGAACCCGGCGCCGGAATACCCGCAACTGGCCCAGCGCCGTGGATGGGAAGGCACCGTGTTGTTGCGGGTCGAGGTACTGCCTAGCGGCAAGCCGGGGCAGATCCAGATCCAGAAGACCAGCGGCCGCGATGCCCTGGACGCTGCCGCGCTGGCTGCGGTGAAGCGCTGGAGCTTCGTGCCGGCCAAGCAGGGTGACGTGGCCCAGGTGGGCTGGGTCAGCGTCCCGATCGATTTCAAGCTTCGTTAACTCGCGCCATCGAACCGAACATAGGAAGACTTCATCATGAGCCTGTTGGCATCCCCTCTCGAATCCGTTGAAAGCGCCGTCATCTGGCTGCTGGTTGGTTTTTCCGTGGTCACCTGGGCGTTGGCCCTGGTCAAGGTCGTGCAGTTCGTGCGGCTGAAGAACCAGGACAAGCGCTTCCATGCCCAGTTCTGGGCCGCTTCAAGCCTCGACTCGGCGGCCGAGATCAGCCACGAGCAGCCAGGCCCTGCGGCCCGCGTCGCCCAGGCCGGTTATGCCGCCATCGCCGTGGGTGAGCCGGGCCAGGCGGCCGACCTGAGCCATGCGATCAATCATCAGGACCGCCTCGAGCGCGCGCTGCGCCAGCAGATCGTGCGTGAGCGTCGTTCGCTGGAAACCGGCCTGGCCGTGGTCGCCAGTATTGGCAGCACCTCGCCGTTCATCGGTCTGTTCGGCACCGTGTGGGGCATCATGGAAGCGCTCAAGGGCATCAGCGCTGCCGGCTCCGCCAGCCTGGAAACCGTGGCCGGCCCGATCGGCGCGGCGCTGGTCGCTACGGGCGTGGGTATCGCCGTCGCGGTGCCGGCGGTGCTGGTCTACAACTACTTCCTGCGTCGCCTCAAGCTGACCGCTGCCGACCTCGACGACTTCGCCCACGACTTCTACAGCCTGGCGCAGAAGAGTGCCTTCCGCGTCCTGGTTCACCCGACCCTGCAAAAAGCCCAGGCCGGTTTCGGCCAGCCGGTGAAGGAGGCTTCCTGACATGGCGTTCTCGACCCAGGACAGCGACGAAGTCCTCAGTGAAATCAACGTCACGCCGCTGGTGGACGTCATGCTGGTGCTGCTGGTGGTGTTCATCGTCACCGCGCCGCTGCTGACCAACGCCATCCCGATCAACTTGCCCAAGACCGAGGCCGTCGCGCCGGTGGAGCAGAAAGACCCGCTGGTGGTGAGCATCGATGGCGGCGGCAAGCTGTTCATCAACAAGGATGAGATCCAGCCGGACCTGCTGGAAACCAACCTCAAGGCGGCCAGGGAAAAGGACGCGGATGTGCGTGTACAGCTGCAGGCTGACGACGGTGTCAACTACGGCGAAGTGGCGCGGGCGATGGCGGCCATCGAACGTGCCGGGATCAGCAAGCTGGCGGTGATCACCGCGCGTTGATCGGCAATACCCTCTTCAGGCAAGTGCTTCAGGGCCATTTCTCTTGGCAGGGGATGGCCCTTTTTTTTATGCACCTCCCTGTAGGAGCGGGCTTGCCCCGCGATGGCGTCCGAGCAGGCGACGATGTTGCCCAGGCGGACGTCATCGCGGGGCAAGCCCGCTCCTGCAAAGGGGCGTGCAATTAACTTGATTATGGTTATTAATAAATAGCTTCTTATTCCTTTACGAATATAACTGCCTCCCTATACTTGGTTCCCAAGCACGCAAACTTCCAAGGAGGCGTCCCCATGCGCAATGAGTCGATTCGTTACCTGATTGTGCCGGGCTGGCAAGGATCGCCAGACAATCATTGGCAAAGCCACTGGCAGCGCAGCCTGCCCAACAGCGCCCGGGTCGAGCAGCAAGATTGGCTCACCCCGCAGCGGCGCGACTGGGTGCAGGCGCTCGAGCAGGCGATTGCCGCCGAACGCTCGCCGGTGATCCTCATCGCCCACAGCCTGGGCTGCATCACCGTCGCCCACTGGGCCGCGCAGGCCAGCCCTGCGCTGCTGCGCCGGGTGCGAGGGGCGCTGCTGGTGGCGCCAGCGGACGTCGAACGGCCGACCTGCGCGCCGGCCTTGCGCAACTTTGCGCCCATCCCGCTGCACGCGCTGCCGTTCCCCAGCCAGGTGGTCAGCTCGGACAACGATCCGGCCGTCAGCGTGCCGCGTGCACTGTACCTGGCCAAGGCCTGGGGGGCGGAAGCGGGGCTGTTGAGCAATGCCGGGCACATCAACGTCAAATCCGGTCACGAGCGCTGGGAACAGGGCTTCGCTTATCTGTATCGCCTGCAAGGCCGGATCGAGCAGCGCTCCCTGCGCCGCGCCTGACCTGGTCTCAACCGATTTCGCTGACTCCCCGGTCGCCTGCGGCCGGGGCGGGAGTTTTCCATGAGTTTCAACAATCCCTTCGGCCAGCCGCTGCTGACGTTCCCCGAGCTGGACAAGAGCCCGCTGAGTATCCGTGCCAAGGCGCTGGTATTCGTCGATGCGCGTTCGCAGCAACTGCGCGAAGCGCTCGAACGCCTGGCGCCGCAACCGCTGCCGGTGCTGATCCGTGGTGAGACCGGCACCGGCAAGGAGCTGCTGGCCAGGCAGATCCACCGCGCCAGCGATCGCGCGGGGCTGTTCGTCTCTGTCAACTGCGCGGGCATCAGCCACACCTACGCCGATGCCGAGCTGTTCGGCTACAGCGCCGGTACCCATGGTGGCACGGCCAGCAGTCGCGCAGGCTGGTTCGGTTCGGCCAATGGCGGCACCTTGTACCTGGACGAGATCGCCGACCTGCCGTTGGCCATCCAGGGCAAGCTGCTGGCGGCACTGGAGAACCGCGAGGTCACCCGGGTCGGCGCCCAGCAGCCACAGGCCGTGGATGTGCGCCTGGTGGCCGCCTCCAGCATCGACCTGGCCCAGGCAGTGCGTGCCGGACGCTTCAACGAGCGGCTGTACCTCTATCTGCGCGAAGGCGAACTGGAGCTGCCAGCGCTGCGCCAGAGGGTCGGGGACATCCTGCCGCTGGCCGAATACTTCGTCGGCATCTACAGCGTGCGCCTGGAACGCAGCGTGCCGCTGATCAGCGAAGCGGCGCAGCAAGCGCTGGAAGCCCATGCCTGGCCCGGCAACACCCGCGAGCTGGAGAACGTCATCCACTTTGCCCTGCTGGTGGCCGACGGCGATGAAATTCTGCCGCAGCATCTGGACCTGCCCGAGCGTGCGCCCCTGACTTATCTGGCCAATCAGCTTGCGCAACTGGGGCGCAGCCGTGAGCCAGGTACGCTTGTGGCCTTGCGCGAGCTGCTGGAGCGGAGTCTGGCCGAACTCAACGCATCCGCGAGCTAGAGCGGTTGTCGGTAGCTCATAAGCAAAACGGATGATGGCTTTTTGTTTTTGGAATAAGCAGCGAATCAAAAGATATTGTTAGGGCATAAAAAATCCCGGTATCGTCCGCTTCACGCCCACTGTCGAGACGGTGTGGCACCTGACTTCGCCATCGTCGATGGCCCCAGCTTGATAACAAGGATCACCATGAAAAAGACCCTGCTGACGACTGCCCTCGCCGCTGCCCTGTCGCTGTCCGGCCTGGCTCACGCCGCCGAAAAACTGGTGGTAGCCGCCACGCCGGTGCCACACGCCGAAATCCTCGAGCTGATCAAGCCGACCCTGGCCAAGGAAGGTGTGGACCTGCAGATCAAGGTCTTCACCGACTACGTGCAGCCGAACGTGCAGGTCGACCAGAAGCGCCTGGACGCCAACTACTTCCAGACCCTGCCGTACCTGAAGAACTTCAACGAAGGCAAGGGCACCCACCTGGAAACCGTGATCGGCGTTCACGTCGAGCCGTTCGGTGGCTACTCGAAGAAGGTCAAGAGCCTGTCGGAGCTCAAGGAAGGCGCCACCGTGGCTATCCCGAACGAGGGCAGCAACAGTGGTCGCGCCCTGCTGCTGCTGCAGAAGGCCGGTCTGATCACCCTGAAGGATCCGAAGAACGCCCTGGCGACGCCGAAAGACATCGCCGAGAACCCGAAGAAACTGAAGTTCCGCGAGCTCGAGTCGGCCATGCTGCCGCGCGTGCTGGACCAGGTCGACCTGGACCTGATCAACACCAACTATGCGCTGGAGGCGGGCCTGAACCCGGCCAAGGATGCGCTGGTGATCGAGGGCAGCGACTCGCCTTACGTGAACTTCCTGGTCGCGCGTCCTGACAACAAGAACAGCGACGCCATCCAGAAGCTGGCCAAGGCCCTGACCAGCCCTGAAGTGAAAGCCTTCATCGAGAAGAAGTACCAAGGCGCGGTGCTGCCGGCGTTCTGATTTGCCCGGTCAGCGCTTCACATAAAAACGCCGACACTGCTGTGTCGGCGTTTTTATTTGGAAAACCGAAACCTTCAACGCTGCCCGGCCAGTGCCTTGCGCAGGGCCAGCAACCACTGAAGTTGTTCATTCGAAACGGGCGTGCTTGGGCTGTTCATTGTTGTCGTCCCTGTGGGCCTGGTTGCCGATCAGTCTGAAGTCCTTTTGAGATGTATTTCGAAGGAAAGATCCGTGGCAGATGTATGAAATTTCCGGTTAGCCCGTCGGGTGATATCAATATGCAATAAAGGTATTTAGAGAAAGATTTTTATGCCTTTAGAGTCTACCCATCGTGCTTACCCGCACACACCTTTTCATCGTCCACGACGCTGAGCCAACCTCGCGTCGAGCCCGGAACCTTGCCCATGTCGTACCTCCGTGACCCTGTGTCGAGGCGTTATCCATGACCTTCGACACTGCCTTCATGCTTAGCACACTCCCCGCATTCCTCAAGGCCGTTGGCGTCACCCTGCAGGTCGGGCTGATCGCCATCGCCACCTCGCTGCTGGTCGCCGTGTTCAATGCCACCGTCCTGGTGTTTCGCACCCCCTACCTGTGGCGGCTGGTCAAAGGCTATGTGGAGCTGGCGCGCAACACGCCGCTGCTGATCCAGTTGTTCTTCGTCTATTTCGCACTGCCGACACTGGGTTTGAAAGTATCCGGCTTCGCTGCGGCGATCATCACCATGACCTTCATGGGCGGCGCCTACCTCACCGAGGTGCTGCGGGCGGGTGTCGAAGCGGTGCCACGGGCGCAGCTGGAGTCCGGGCGCTCCATCGGCTTGTCCGAGGGCCAGCTGCTGCGCCACGTGATCCTGCCCCAGGCCGGCATCCTCAGCTTGCCGGCGCTGTTCGCCAACTTCATCTTCCTGCTCAAGGAAACCACCGTGGTCTCGGCGGTGGCGGTGCCGGAAATCCTCTACACCACCAAGAACTACATCGCCCTGTACTACAAGACCTACGAGATGCTCGCGGTGCTGACGTTGCTCTGCGTGCTGCTGTTCCTGCCGTTGTCGTTGCTGCTGCGCCACTTGGAAAGGAGGCTGCAACATGGCCAGTTCGGCAATTGAGCTGCTGCTGGTGTCCTTGCCGCAACTGGCCAAGGGCGCCGGACAGACCCTGGCGATCTCGGCCTTGGGCATCGTCTTCGCCACCCTGGGCGGTGTGCTCTATGGCGTGCTGGCCACGTTGGGTAAGCGTGCGGTGAACATCGTCTTGCAGGTCTACCTGGAGCTGTTTCGTGCAATACCGGTGCTGGTCTGGTTGTACCTGGTGTTCTTCGGGTTGCCGATCTTCTTTTCGCTGAGCATCCCCAGCTTCTGGTGCGCGGTGCTGGTGCTGGGGCTGTGGGGCGCCAGCGAGGTTGGCGAGGTGGTACGCGGGGCGCTGGCTTCGCTGCCGCGCGGCCAGCGCGAGGCGGGGCTGTCGATCGGCCTTTCGGGCCTGCAGTTGTATGGGCACGTGCTGTTGCCGCAGGCGCTCAAGCGCATGACGCCACCCACCATCAATATCTACACACGGATCGTCAAGACCAGCTCGCTTGCCGTGCTGATCGGTGTCGTCGACGTCATCAAGGCCGGCCAGCAGATCATCGAGCGCACCTACGAGTCGGTGCTGATCTACGGCGTGCTGTTCCTGTTCTTCTTTTTCATCTGCTACCCGCTTTCCGCCGCCTCGCGCGCGCTGGAACGCCGCTGGGCCCACTCATGAGCGCATTGATCGAATTCCAGGGTTTCAACAAGTTCTTCGGCGAGCACCAGGTGCTCAAGAATGTCGACCTGCAGGTTCAGGCCGGTGAAGTGGTGGTGATTCTCGGCCCCAGTGGCTGCGGCAAGAGCACCTTGCTGCGTTGCCTGAACGGCCTGGAGGACGCCCATGGCGGTAGCCTGCGCCTCGATGGCCAGGAGCTGCTTGGCCCCGGCACCGACTGGCGCCAGGTCCGCCAACGGGTGGGCATGGTGTTCCAGAGCTATCACCTGTTCGGCCACATGAGCGTGATCGACAACCTGCTGCTCGGCCCGCTCAAGGTGCAGAAGCGCGAGCGCACCGAAGCCCAGGCGCAGGCCGAGGCGTTGCTGGCGCGGGTGGGGTTGCTGGACAAGCGGGACGCCTTCCCCCGGCAGTTGTCGGGTGGCCAGCAGCAACGCATCGCCATCGTTCGTTCGCTGTGCATGAACCCGCAGGTGATGCTGTTCGACGAGGTCACCGCAGCCCTGGACCCAGAGATGGTCAAGGAGGTGCTGCAGGTGATCCAGGGCCTGGCCCGGGACGGCATGACCCTGCTCATCGTCACCCACGAAATGGCCTTCGCCCGTGCGGTGGCCGACCGTATCGTGTTCATGGAGGCCGGCAGGATCCTTGAACAGAGCGACCCCGAGAGCTTCTTCAGCCAACCGCGGACCGCACGCGCGCAGCAGTTCCTGGACAAATTCTCCTTCGTCGAAAGCCTGCCGAAGACACTACACAAGGAACTGTCATGAAAACTGCCCACTTCACCAAACTGCTGGCGCCGCTGTTCGGCCTGGCCTTGCTGGCCGGTTGCGACAAACCCGCGGAGCCGGGCAAGTCGGCTGCGGCGACGTCTGCACCGTCCACCAGCTACCTGGAAACCATCAAGGCCCGCGATAAGCTGATCGTCGGCGTCTTCACCGACAAGCCGCCGTTCGGCTTCGTCGACGAGAGCGGTCGCTACGTGGGCTTCGACACCGATATCGGTCGTCGCTTCGCCAAGGACCTGCTCGGCGACGAGAACAAGGTCGAGTTCGTGGCTGTGGAACCGGCCAGCCGCATTCCATTTCTGCAGAGCGACAAGGTCGACCTGATCCTCGCCAACATGACCGTCACCCCGGAGCGCAAGGAGGCGGTCGATTTCACCAACCCCAACCTGCGTGTGGCGGTGCAGGCCATCGTGGCCGATGGCAGCCCGGTGAAAGCCCTCGATGACCTGGCCGACAAGACCATCATCGTCACCACCGGCACCACCGCCGATATCTGGCTGACCAAGAACCACCCGGATTGGAAGCTGCTCAAGTTCGAGAAGAACAGCGAATCGCTGCAGGCCCTGGCCAATGGTCGTGGCGATGCCTATGCCCAGGACAACCTGATCCTGTTCAGCTGGGCCAAGCAGAACCCGGGCTACCGCGTGTTGCCAGAATTGCTGGGCGACGAGGCTCCGATCGCCCCGGCGGTGAAGAAGGGCAACACCGAGCTGCGTGACTGGGTCAATGCCGAGCTGGCCAAACTGGGTGAGGAGAAATTCCTGCTCAAGCTGTATGACCAGTACGTGCGCAAGGAGCTGAGCGATGACACCAAGCCTGAGAGCGTGATCGTCGAAGGCGGCAAGTGGCAGGGGTGAGTCAGGGTCCAATCGCGGGGCTGCACTGCAGCCCCGGCGATATCAGCGGTTACGCGGCAACCAGTTCAACAGGAACTCATTCACCACCTTCGGGTTCTCCAGGCTGGAGATATGCCCTGCGAATGGAATCTGCGCTGCCAGGCAGCCGATGATCCGTGCCATTTCGTTGCTTTCGGCAGGCGGACGCGGGATGTCCTGGTCGCCGCAGACCACGATGGTCCGCTCTGCCGGCAACTCGCCCAGGCGGCCCAGCAGGTCAGGGCGGCCGAAAATCACCCGCCCCATCGGGTCGAGGCTCTGGCGAATGGCCTCGGCGCTGCTGGCCTTGAGGTCGGCGCGGAACTGCTCGCGAACTTCCGGGACCGTCTGGCCGCCGGCATGGAAGAAGATCGGCACCACGATGTCGAGCAGTGGGTCAGGGAAGAACCCTGCGCCGCTGGCGGCATCCAGCAGGCCGAAGTACTTCAGGCGCGTTGCTTCAGGTTCGGCGCCGAGGTAGGTATCCATCAGCACGATGCGGTCAACCCGTTCCGGGTGCTCGATCGCCAGCTCAGCACCCCACATGCCGCCGACCGACAGGCCGACCAGATGGCATTTGTCGATGCCCAGTGCGTCGAGAAACGCCAGGTGCTGGCGTGCCAGCGCGCTCATGTCGATGGTGGTGGCTGGTGGTGCCTCGGAGTCGCCATGGCCCCAGAGCTCGGGCACCAGCACGCGGAAGTGTTTCGACAGCGCATCGATCTGCGGTTGCCACATCGCGGCAGACCACAGATAGCTATGGCCCAGCAGCACCGGGAAGCCCTGGCCCTGGTCGACGTAGCTCATGCGGGCGCCGTCGATTTCGATGAAGTGCTTTTGCATGAGGAAGGCTCTTGGAAGAAAGGGGCGCTCAGGTTACCTGTTCGCAGTGTGAAGGGTTGTGAAACCGGTCATGTTCGGGCTGCGCCTGTGGTGATCTTTTCGCGGGCACGTCGGCGCGACGAATCGCCGCTCGCGCAGACGTGCACCGCCGATGTCCACGGCTCACTGTCCCGGCGGCACCAAGCGCAAGGTGCTGCGCGCCGGAATCACCCCCATCTGCGCCTTGTGATACCGCCCCTGCACATAATCCTCGGCCTGGTCCGAATAGTGCCGGTCGAACGGTACGCCACTCTGGCCTACAGGGTTGATGGTCAGCGCTTGCCCGGCATCGGCGAAGTCGATCAGGCGTCGGGCCGAAGGCCCGTAGTTCACCGGCCAGGGCGCTGTGCCGATCTTCGCCGACAGGTTGTTCGGCACCTCGTGGGTGCCCGGTGCGGCGAAGGGGCCGACATTGAACAGCAGGTTCAACGGTTTCTGCTGGCCCAGCGGGTGGTTGTGGGTGAGGGTGTGGGCTTTGCCCCATTGCCAGTCCGCCGGGTCGTTGCCGTATAGCTCGCGCAGATGCGCCAGGCTGCGTTGCCAGGCCTGACGGACGATGGCGGTGCGGTCGGTGCGGTCGTGGCCGCCGCGCAGGTTCCACCAGGGTGAGTCGGCGTCGGCCGCCAGGCGCGGTAGCGCGGCGTCGATGGCGCGGGTGCTGATCAGTACCTGGAACCAGGTGTCGCCCAGCTCGTCATGCAGGGCGGCGAACGCCAGTTCGTAGAGGAACTGGTTGAACAGCGTGGCGCTGGTCGAATCCAGCGGGTAGTCGCCCCGCCATGCGGCCAGCTGTTCGACCAGCTCCTTCTGCTCGTCACCCTCGGCGATCGCACGCAGGGTATTCAGCAGCGGCGCCAAGGTACGAGGGCCGTAGTCGGTGCTGGTGTCCAACTGCAGCGCCTGGCTGTTCTGCACATCCCATTTGACCTGCGGGTCGGCCAGTCGACGATCCAGCTGGCGGCCACGGTCGGGCAGGTTGTAATAGCCGGGAATCGGGATGGCGGCCGGGGGCTGGTAGTTGGCCGAGACAATGTAGCCGCTGGGCGGGTTCTCCTGCTGGGGATTGGCGCTGAAGGGGTAGAAGCCGAGCTTGTCGGCCTGGTGGGTACTGCCGTCGAGAATGAACGCCGGGTTGACCCCGTCTGGACGAATGGGTAACTGCGCCGAGGCCCACCAGCCGATGTCACCGCGAGCGTTGGCCCAGACCAGGTTCAGCCCCGGTGCCTGGATCTTCGCCGCGGCCTCGCGCATCTTGCCCAGGGTGTCGGCGCGGTTGACCTGGTAGAAGGCGTCGAGAATAGGGTTTTCGGTTTCCAGGAACGCCCACCACATGGCGATGGGGGTTTGCCCTGCGGTTTCGCCGAGCACATCGTTGACGATCGGCCCATGGGGCGAACGGCGCAGGTTGATGGTCACCGGCGCTTCGCCCTTGACCGCGATCTGTTGCTCGGTCGTCTCCAGCGCACGCCACTGGCCATCGACCATGACCTGGTTGGCGTCGGCGGGATTGGTCTTCTCGGCGATCAGGTCGACGTCGTCGTTCTGGAACATGGTCAGGCTCCAGCCGAAATCACGATTGTGACCGAGCAGGGCGAAGGGGTTCAGCGACTGGAAATAGCCGTAGAGGTTGAAGCCCGGGGCCGATAGCTCGGCCTCGTACCACACCGCCGGTACTGCGAAGCCGATATGCGGGTCGCCCGCCAGCAGGGGGCTACCACTGCGGGTATGGCTGCCCGCGACGGCCCAGGCGTTGCTGCCTTCGAACTGCGGGATGCCGGCGTCGCCGAGCGCCTGGTGGCTGAGCTGGGCCAGGCCTTCGAGGGTGCGCCAGTCACTGGCGGCAAGGGCCGGGCGCAGAGCGCCATCAGGCTGCCAGTCGAGGTCGAAGATCTTCAGATACTCGGGGCCGAGCTGGTCACGAATGTAGGTCAGCGCAGGTTCGGTACGGAAGGCTGCGGCAAAGCTGTAGGCCAGGTAGCCGGCGATGCTCAGGGTGTCTTCGGCAGTGAAGGGCCGTTCAGGGATGCCGAGGACGTCGAACTCCACCGGCTTGGGATGGCTGGCCTGCCAGCTGTTCACGCCGTCCAGGTAGGCTTGCAATGCAATCCATGACGGTGACTGGTGATCCAGGCGTTCGACCATCCGCGCCGCCTGCTCGCGGATGCGCAGGCTGCGAAACAGGGTGTCGGTGGGCACCAGCTTGCTGCCCAGCACTTCGGCCAGCTCACCCCGTGCCAGGCGGCGCACCAGTTCCATCTGGAACAGCCGGTCCTGGGCGTGCACGTATCCCAGGGCACGGTACAGGTCGGGCTCGTTCTGCGCCTGCAGATGCGGCACTCCGCGTTCGTCATAGCGCACGCTGACCGGTGCGCTCAAGCCGGTGATAGCCACTTCGCCTTCGCGCTGCGGCAGTTTGCCGTGCACGTACCAGTACGCGCCGGCGGCGGCCATGGCCACGACGACGGCAAGCAGAGTCAGGCTGCGCTTCATAGAATTCCTTGTACGTTGGCAGAGAGGCCGTGGCTACCGAGGGATGCGAACCGCGTTGAGAATAGCTTTCCCGAAGCGGCAGGTCTGCCGTTCACTGCGTATCTTTCTGCCATGGGCAATAGCACCCGCTGGCCAGGGCATTGGAGGCCTGTACCCGGCGCCCTTGCAGCAGCGCCCGGATGACGGGTTCGATGAAGCTGTTGCTCGAGTTGCACACCGCGCCTTCGCTATAGGGGCCGAAGTAGGCGAGCTGCCCCTGTCGATCCCAGATCGCCACTGCCGGAGAGGCGGGCAGGTGTTCGCTGCCCGGCAGCTCGCGGATCGGCTGCAGGGCGCCAAGGTTGGCGGGAAGCTGGCCGTGGCTGCCGGGCTTTTGCAACACGTGGAAGGTTACACCCTGCGCGGCGAACTGCTCGATGAGCTCGGCCAGGTGTTGCTGGTTGCCGACATTGCAAGGGCAGGTGGGGTCCCAGAAGTGCACGATGCGGATCGGGCCAGGGCCTGCGAGTTCGGCGGGCAGTTGCAACTGGCTGCCGTCGAACAGCGTGGCCTGGTCGTCGAACTGGCGCAGGTAGCGCGACTGGAAGCTGTCGTAGGCCCACCACAGCAAGGCGGCGCAGAGCAGGGTGGCGAGCAGCATGGTGAGGGTTTTCATCGGTATTCCGCAACGTTGCACCGGGCTTTTTCGCGGGCTTGCCCGCCAAGAGCGTCTCGGTGCATGACAAAGACAAGAAGACGCCAGCTTGCCATGGCCGGGCACAGAGCTGAATATCGCAGATCAATACTCGCGCCACTCTGGATGTACCGATGCCTTCACCCTTCCACCCTGACCTGCTGCGCACCAGCCTTGACGCTCTTGCGGCGCGCCAGCCACTGTCGGCCCAGGCCCTCGATTACCAGCGCTTCTACGGTCTCGACCTGCCTGCACACAGCTGGTTGGGTGGCTTCAGCGTTGCAGGTTTCGACCTGGTCGGGCAGGTGTGGCTGCCGCAAGAACCGGTGGCAACGCTGTTCCTGCTGCATGGCTACTACGACCACATGGGCCTGTACCGCCATGTGATCGCCTGGGCCTTGCAGCAGGGCTTCGCGGTGATTGGCTGCGATCTGCCCGGTCACGGGCTGTCCAGTGGCGAGCGGGCCAGCATCGCCGACTTCGCGATCTACCAGCAGGTGCTCGATGCCCTCTTCGAACAGGCGCGCAGGCTCGACTTGCCACGGCCTTGGCATCTGTGTGGGCAGAACACGGTTGGCGCCATCGTTGTCGATCATCTGCTGCACTGCGGCGAGCAGAGCCCGGCGGACGGCCAGGTAATCCTGCTGGCGCCGTTGGTGCGACCGCGGGCCTGGCACTGGTCGAAGCTGAGTTATCGGGTGCTGCGCCATTTCGTCGATGGTATCGAGCGACGCTTCAGTGCCAATACCAACGACCCGGCATTTCTTGCGTTTCTCGAGGCCGATCCGTTGCAGCCGCGGCGCCTGCCGACGGCATGGGTGGGGGCGCTGATGGCCTGGATCAAGCGCATCGAGGCGGCGCCGCACAGTCGGCGTCAGCCGCTGATCGTTCAGGGCGAGGCAGACGGCACGGTGGACTGGCCTTACAACCTCAGGGTGCTGAAGGAGAAGTTCGCCGAGCCGCAGATTCTCCTGCTGCCCGAGGCACGGCATCACCTGGCCAACGAGCTGCCGGATATCCGCCGGCGCTACTTCACCTTTCTCGACCAGCGCCTGCTTACTTGAGGTTGGCGCTGCTCTGGCCGACGGCCAGCCCCGCACGCACCGCGGCCAGCGCGGCATTGTAGTAGGCCTTGCCCTCTGCGGATTCGGCGAAAGTGGCGAACGCTTCCAGTTCGTCGTCGGACAGCTCGCGGTAGACGTACAACAACGTGTTGTTCAGGTCTTCGCCAATCTCGTTCATCAAACGTTGGCGCTGGCCATCGAGCAAGCCCTGGGCCTGGCCGCTGCCGAACAGGCCGGGAATCATCGAGCTGAGGCTGTCGGCGGCAACCCCGGCGATCGCCAGGCTGACCTCGGCCCCAGCTTCGCGGGCCGGCAGGGCCTGGGCCAGGTGACCGATGGCCAGCAGGCGGTTGTCGCTGGCCTGGATCCTTGGCAGGCCCTTGGCGTTCTTGGCCAATTGGTCCTTTCGCGTGGCCAGCAGTTCGGCGGCAACCACCTTGCGTCCCAGCGGCGATTGGAAGAACGCCAGCGCCGGCGCCGGGTTCTTCAGGTTGGCGCGCAGTTGGGCCTGGGCACGCTGATCCATCGCCTGGGCCTGGAAGCGTTGGTTGCTGTTGTTGACGAGCGCCTGGTAAACCGCGGGCGGCAGGCTGTTGCGGTAGCGCTGCTGGGCGGCACCGATGGCGTCATTGAAGTGGGCGCGCTGGTCGGGCCAGCCGGCGGCCTTGTACAGCTGGTCGAGGCTGTCTGCCCAGACAGGCATGGTGCAGATCATCAGCACAAGCAGGGAAAACAAACGGCGCATTCAGGACTCCTGTCGGCAGGCCGCTATTGTCCGTGGGGTGGTACGCCTTTGTCGAGATATCAGCGCGCTTCTCGGCCAAGTGGCGCTGTCCGTGTACATGGCTAATGGATATGATGCGCGCCATGCATACCTCTCCTGAACATCCGCTGCTGTCGACCATCGTCGATGACCTGGCCACCCGTGGCTGGTCGCAGCAGGCACTTTTCCTGCCGCTTGAGCTGGCCGACGCATTGGCTGCCGAGTGTCGCAGGCGCCATGCCGAGGGCGAACTGAACCCTGCAGGTGTCGGCAGGGGTGCGGCCCAGGAGGTACGCGAGGCGATCCGTGGCGACCAGATCCAGTGGATCGACCCCGGCCAGGCCGAGGCCTGCGACCGTTACCTGGAGCTCATGGGCAACCTGCGCCAGGCGATCAACCAAGGGCTGTTCCTGGGGCTGGAAGACTTCGAGTGTCATTTCGCCCTGTATGCGCCAGGCGCCTTCTACCGCAGGCATCTTGACCGTTTCCGCGACGACGACCGGCGCATGGTGTCGGTGGTGCTCTATCTCAATGAGCGCTGGCAACCCGAAGACGGCGGGCAACTGCGGATGTTTCTCGCCGACGATGTCGAGCATGACGTCCAGCCCGAGGCTGGCAGCCTGGTGGTGTTCCTTTCGGGTGAAGTCCCGCATGAAGTCCTGCCGGCCAATCGCGAACGCCTGTCGCTGACGGGCTGGTTCCGGCGCCGTGGCAATGATCCCTTCTGAGTCGTCCAAGGTCCTGGTCAGCGCCTGCCTGCTGGGGCAACCGGTGCGCTATGACGGGCGCGACAGTGGCCACCCCGATCTGCTCAAGCAATGGCAGGCCGAGGGCCGTGTAGTGCCCTTGTGCCCGGAGGTGGCGGGTGGCTTGCCGACGCCGCGACCGGCCGCGGAGATCCAGGGCGGGCAGGGTGGCCAGGTGCTCGATGGGCAGGTTCAGGTCCTGACCGTGGCTGGCGAGGATGTCAGCGCGGCATTTTTGAGCGGCGCTCGGCAGGCCTTGGCGCTGGTGCGCCGACATGGGATTCGGGTTGCGGTGCTCAAGTCAGGTAGCCCGTCGTGCGGTAACCGACTGACCTACGATGGCAGTTTCAGCGGGGTGAAAGTGCCGGGGGAGGGCGTCGTTGCTGCGCTGTTGCGTCGGGCAGGGGTGCGGGTGTTCAGCGAGCTGGAGCTGGATGAGGCGCAACGGGCACTCGGGTAGTTCGGTGTCGTTCTTTTCGCGGGCAAGTCGGAGCGCCGAACCGCCGCCCCCACAAGGCCTGTGGTGAGTCCAACCCTGTGGGAGCGGGCTTGCCCGCGAAGAGGACGACGCGATATCACTGCTGCACCGCAGTCTTCTCGAACCACTTCTGCTCGAGCTCCGCCATCCGCCCACTGTCCTTGAGCCGCTGCAGGGCATTGTTCAGCGTGCTTTCGAATGCCGGGTTATCTTTCTGGAACGGAATCACCAGCTTCTTCTCGCCAAACGGCTGGCTGGCATCCAGCACGCTTTCGGTCGCAGGCTGTTCGCTCGCGGGTGTCAATGCGATGTCGTACTTGCCGCTCTCCACGCCCGGTAACACTTCGTCGGCAGGCGCTTCGATGAATTCGGCGCGCAGGTCCATCTCCCGGGCCAGGTCCTGGCCGAACTCGATGTCGAACCCGGTCAGGTGCTCGTTTTCCTTGAAGGCGTAGGGTGCATTGTCGGCTTGGACGGCTATGCGCAGTTCACCCCGGTCGTTGATTTCGTCGATCAGCTCTGCCTGGGCCAGGGGGCTGATGAGTACTGCCAGCAGTAGGCCAATGGTCAAACGCATGAATATCCCTTTTATTTCTCGGCAGATGAATGTCATTCGCCGTGGCTTTCTGTGTTTGCCGCGATCGAACGCAGCCTATGACCCCTACATCGCGCGTATGTTTGAGCCGGCATTGAAATTTTCATGCCGGCATTTTTGAACCTGCGGCGCGGCAGGTGGACTATGGTGAAGTACCGCCTCGCTTCTTTTAAGTGATAGCGGTCAATTGAAGTGAATGACAGGAGATGTGAATGAAAAGCCCAGTTTCGCGTGCTGCCCTCGCCGGTTTGCTGATGGGAGCCTCTTTGCTTGCCACGGCTGCGGATGCCCTGAAAAGCCAGGAGCCGCCGAAAGATGCGAAGGTCTTCATCGTTTCCCCTGCCGATGGCGCTACGGTCGACAAGACCTTCACCGTCAAGTTCGGCATTGAAGGGATGGCGCTCAAGCCGGCCGGCGACCAGACTCCGCATTCCGGGCACCATCACCTGCTGGTGGATGTCGACAAAGCGCCTGTGGCTGACCAGCCATTGCCGACCAGCCTGATGCCTGAGGGCAACCAACCCCTGCCAGCCGGGCCGCAGGTGCTGCATTTCGGCAAGGCGCAGACCGAGGCGACCATCACCCTGACCCCGGGCAAGCACACCCTGCAACTGGTGCTGGGCGACCAGTACCACGTGCCGTTCAAGCCAAGCGTCGAGTCGAAGAAGATCACCGTCAATGTGAAGTAACGCGGGGAATGCTTCACGGCGCCCCGACCCGCCCGCGAAGCCGAAGGCACGGATCGGGCAGGCAAAAAAAGGGAGGCCACCAGGGCCTCCCTTCTTCATGCAGCCATCAGGCTCAGAACAGTACGCGCGAGCGGATGGTGCCCTTGACGTGCTGCAGCTTCTCTTGCGCCAGGTCCGAGTACTCGGCGTCGACGTCGATGACCACGTAGCCCACTTTCTCGTCGGTCTGCAGGAACTGACCGGAGATGTTGATGCCGTTCTCGGCGAAGACCTTGTTGATCTCGCTGAGTACGCCCGGGATGTTTTCGTGGATGTGCAGCAGGCGGTGTTTGCCTGGGTGTGCCGGCAGGGCTACTTCAGGGAAGTTGACCGACGACACGGAGGTACCGTTGTCGCTGTACTTGACCAGCTTCTCGGCCACTTCCAGACCGATGTTGGCCTGGGCTTCGGCGGTCGAACCGCCGATGTGCGGGGTCAGGATCACGTTGTCCAGGCCACGCAGCGGGCTTTCGAACTCTTCGTCGTTCGAGCGCGGCTCGACCGGGAACACGTCGATGGCGGCGCCGATCAGGTGCTTGTCCTTGATCGCGGCAGCCAGGTGATCCAGCTCGACCACGGTGCCGCGTGCGGCGTTGATCAGGATCGAACCCTTCTTCATCGCACGGATTTCCTTCTCGCCGATCATCCACTGGGTGGATGGCAGCTCAGGCACGTGCAGCGAGACGATGTCGGCCAGGCCCAGCAGTTCGTTGAGGCTGGTGACCTGGGTGGCGTTGCCCAGTGGCAGCTTGGTCAGCGGGTCGAAGAAGTAGACCTGCATGCCGACGCTTTCGGCCAGTACCGACAGCTGCGTGCCGATCGAGCCGTAGCCGACGATGCCGAGCTTCTTGCCGCGGATCTCGAAGGAGTTGGCCGCGCTCTTGATCCAGCCACCGCGGTGGCAGGAGGCGTTTTTCTCGGGGATGCCGCGCAGCAGCAGGATGGCTTCGGCCAGCACCAGTTCGGCAACCGAACGGGTGTTGGAGTACGGCGCGTTGAACACCGCGATGCCGCGCTCGCGGGCCGCGTTCAGGTCAACCTGGTTGGTGCCGATGCAGAAGCAGCCGACTGCGACCAGTTTCTTCGCACAATCAAAGACTTCTTCAGTCAGTTGAGTGCGCGAGCGGATGCCGATGAAGTGGGCGTCCGCGATCTTTTCCTTCAGTTGCGCATCCGGCAGTGAGCCGGTGAGGTACTCGATGTTGGTGTACCCGGCAGCCTTGAGGGTGTCCACAGCATTCTGGTGGACGCCTTCGAGAAGAAGGAACCTGATCTTGCTCTTGTCGAGAGAAGTCTTGCTCATCTGCGTAAACCTGTATCCCGGAGAAAAAATGGCGAGGGGGGCAAAGCGGCGCGGCGACGGGCCTTAGCACGATCGACGGGAGGGCTATGCTAGCATACGCGACACCGTCTGAGCTTATCCCGACAGGTGAAGAGTGCTCAGGGTGACCATGAATCATTCGAGAGTTCTGCCGATGATCGACGTTGCGGTAATTGATGAGCTGAAGACCCTGGTCGACCCTGGCAAGGTCCTTGTCGACCCCGCCTCGCTTGAGGCGTATGGCAAGGACTGGACCAAGCACTATCCACCGGCTCCTTCGGCCGTCGTGCTGCCCAAAACCATCGAGCAGGTCCAGGCCATCGTCGCCTGGGCCAACCGCTACAAGGTCGCGCTGGTGCCGTCCGGCGGACGCACCGGCCTGTCGGGCGCCGCAGTCGCTGCCAATGGCGAAGTCGTGGTGGCCTTCGACCAGATGAACCAGATTCTCGACTTCAACGCGTTCGACCGCACCGTGGTCTGCCAGCCGGGCGTGATCACCCGCCAGTTGCAGCAGTTCGCCGAAGACCAGGGGTTGTACTATCCGGTAGATTTCGCCTCGAGCGGATCCAGCCAGATTGGCGGCAATATCGGCACCAATGCCGGCGGAATCAAGGTCATTCGCTACGGCATGACCCGCAACTGGGTGGCAGGGCTGAAGGTTGTCACCGGCAAGGGCGAACTGCTGGAGCTCAATCGCGACCTGATCAAGAACGCCACCGGTTACGACCTGCGCCAGTTGTTCATCGGTGCCGAGGGCACCCTGGGCTTCGTGGTCGAAGCGACCATGCGCCTGGACCGTGCGCCGCGCAACCTTACGGCGATGGTGCTCGGCACGCCGGACTTCGACTCGATCATGCCGGTGCTGCACGCCTTTCAGGGCAAGCTCGACCTGACCGCCTTCGAGTTCTTCTCCGACAAGGGCCTGGCCAAGATCATGGGGCGCGGCGACGTGCCGGCGCCGTTCGACACGCAATGCCCTTTCTATGCGCTGCTGGAGTTCGAGGCCAGCACCGAGGAGGTGGCCAACGAAGCCCTGGCCACCTTCGAGCACTGCGTCGAGCAGGGTTGGGTGCTCGATGGGGTGATGAGCCAGAGCGAGACGCAGCTGAAGAACCTGTGGAAGCTGCGCGAGTACCTGTCCGAGACCATCTCCCACTGGACGCCCTACAAGAACGATATTTCCGTCACCGTCTCCAAGGTGCCGGCGTTCCTGCGCGATATCGATGCAGTGGTCGGCGAACACTACCCCGACTACGAAGTCGTCTGGTACGGGCATATCGGCGACGGCAACCTGCACCTGAACATCCTCAAGCCCGACCACATGAGCAAGGATGATTTCTTCGCCTCGTGCACCAAGGTCAACAAGTGGGTGTTCGAGATCGTCGAGCGCTACAACGGTTCGATCTCTGCCGAACACGGCGTGGGCATGACCAAGCGGGACTACCTGGGCTACAGCCGCTCGGCAGATGAAATTGCCTGCATGAAGGCGATAAAGGCGGTGTTCGACCCGAACGGCATCATGAATCCGGGTAAGATCTTCGCACCTGAATAAGAAAGCAGTATCCAGAGGAGTCGGCCCCATGAGTTACCAGCACCAGTACGTAGACGGCACGCGCATCCACTTCCCGCTGGGCAAGGTGGTGTGCATCGGCCGTAACTACGCCGAGCATGCCAAGGAACTGGACAACCCCATCCCCAGCGAGCCACTGCTGTTCATCAAGCCTGGCAGCTGCGTGGTGCCACTGGAAGGCGGCTTCAAGATCCCGACCGACCGTGGCTCGGTGCACTACGAAGCCGAGATCGCCGTGCTGCTGGGCAAGCCGCTGTCGACCAAGCCGACAGTCGAAGAAGTGCTGGATGCCATCTCCGGCTACGCCCCGGCCCTGGACCTGACCCTGCGCGACGTACAGGCCAAGCTCAAGGAGAAGGGCCTGCCGTGGGAGCTGGCCAAGAGCTTCGACGGCGCCTGTGTATTGCCGCCGTTCGTCGCCGCATCCAGTTTCGAGGACGTGACCGACATTCCGGTACGCCTGACCATCAACGGCGAAGTGCGCCAGGATGGCAGCAGCGCAATGATGCTCAACCCCATCGTGCCGATCATCCAGCACATCGCCGCGCACTTCTCTCTGCAGGCGGGCGATGTGATCCTCACCGGCACCCCGGCCGGTGTCGGGCCGTTCAATGTCGGTGATGAGCTGGTGCTTGAGCTGCCGGGTGTCAGCCGCTTCGAGAGCCGCGTGCTTTGATCTGACTACGCGTCGCCTTTTCGCGGGTAAACCCGCTCCTACAGGGATTTGCACAGCCTTGTGAGAGCGGTTTTACCCGCGAGCGATTTACCGTTTTTTTCACACCCCATCTGGATAATGCGCGAATCTTCGCCCATTTACCCAGGACCCCCTGCATGCCAGCACCTTCCAGCGCCCCAGCTTCCACCAAGCGTCGTTTCTACCTGCGCTGGCCGTTCGCCCTGGCTGTGGCAGCGGTGATCGGCTATGGGGTGGCCATCGCCATGCACTGGGACGACCGTGGCCTGCTGTGGGTCAAGGAGCGTTTCGAGAGCAGTGCCGAGCGAATTGAAAGCGTCTGGCTGCCGGACTACCTGGTAGACATCGACGCCAAGCCGTTGCCGGGCATGGACGACGACGAAGCCTCGGACCTGTCGTTCAATCCGCAGACCCGCACGCTGTTCGCGGTGATGGGCAAGAACCCTTTCCTGGTCGAACTCACGCTCGATGGCGACGTGTTGCGCAAGATTCCGCTGGTGGGTTGGGAAAATCCTGAAGGCCTTGCCGTGCTGGAAAACGGGCTGATCGCGATCGTTGATGAGCGCAACCATGACCTGACGCTGGTAAAGGTGGACGCGAGTACCTCGACGCTTAATCACGATGACTTCCCCAGCTATGACCTGGGCAAGTCAGTCAAGAGCAACAAGGGTTTCGAGGCCATCGCCTGGGACCCGATGCGCCAGCGCCTGATCATCGGCGAAGAGCGTCCGCCGCGTCTGTTTACCTGGAGCACCGATGGTCGCGGGCCGCTCAAGGGCGACAAGCAGCTACTGCCCAGTGACGAGCTCGACCTGCGCAACCTGTCGGCGCTGGCGGTTGATCCACGTACGGGCCACCTGCTGGTGCTGTCGGCTGACTCGAACATGCTGCTGGAACTGGACGAGAAGGGTGAGCAGGTCAGCTTCATGACCTTGCTTGGGGCGTTCAACGGTCTGGGTAGCCGTGTGCCTCGGGCCGAAGGTGTGACCATGGACGATCAGGGCAACCTGTACATGGTCAGCGAGCCCGCGCTGTTCTATCGCTTCAAGAAGCACTGACAGGGTTATCGGAATTTTCTGATGATGGCCTTAAGCTTTATTTCAGCTATGAATGATTAGATTCGGCATCCTCCGTCGAGTCCTCTTCATGCGCCGTCATCTTCGTTCGTTTCTCTTTCTTCTGGCTTTCTCCGTGCTGGCGGTGCTTGGCGTGGCGGGGCACGAGTTCCGTCTGTTCGAGCGCGGCTGGTTCAACCTCAAGAGCTGGTGGCAGCCGACCGAGCAAGGCATCGGCCTGGATCGCTACCAGGTGGTGATCGAGGCGCAGCCCATCGAGGGCCTGGACGACGATGTTTCGGCGCTTACCTACGACCCCGATCGCAAGACCCTGTTTACCGTCACCAACGCCCGCTCAGAGCTCATCGAGCTTTCGCTGGATGGGCGCATCCTGCGCCGCGTGCCGCTGACCGGCTTCGGCGATCCCGAGGCGGTGGAGTATGTCGGGCCGAACAGCTACGTCATCACCGACGAGCGCCAGCAGCGGCTGATTCGCGTGCGATTGGACGACGACACGCCGTTTCTCGACGCCAACGACGCCGAGCAGCTCACCCTGGGCATCGGCCTGAACGGCAACAAGGGCTTCGAAGGGCTGGCTTACGATTCGGCTGGCAAGCGCCTGTTCGTCGCCAAGGAGCGTGACCCGATGCTGATCTACGAGGTGCACGGTTTCCCCCATGCCAATCCGGAGCAGCCCTATGCAGTGCATGTGGTGCAGGACCGCAAGCGTGATTCACGGTTGTTCGTGCGCGACCTGTCGAGCCTGCAGTTCGATGAGCGCAGCGGGCATCTGCTGGCGCTGTCGGACGAATCACGGCTGGTGCTGGAGCTGGATGTGAAGGGGCGGCCGCTGAGCACCCTGTCGTTGCGCAAGGGGTATCAGGGCCTGAAGAAGACGGTGCCGCAGGCTGAAGGGATCGCCATGGACGATGCCGGGACCATCTACCTGGTGAGTGAGCCGAACCTGTTCTATGTGTTCAGGCAGCCGGCTGAGTAGATGTAGTTCAGGGCTCTGTGGGCAGTGGTCTTTGTTGTGTCAGTGCTGGCCTATTCGCGGGTAAACCCGCTCCTACAGGTTTCCCGGTGTCCTTCAGAACAGCGGGGTACTTGTAGGAGTGGGCTTGCTTATTCAGCCTTCAGGCTCTTCACGCCTTCGGAAGTCCCCAGCAGCAGCAAGTCTGCCGGACGCGCCGCGAACAGGCCGTTGGTGACCACGCCAACGATCGCATTGATCTGGCTTTCCAGCTCCACCGGGTTGGTGATCTGCAGGTTGTACACGTCGAGGATGACGTTACCGTTGTCGGTCACCACGCCTTCGCGGTACACCGGATCGCCACCCAGCTTGACCAGCTGGCGCGCCACGTGGCTGCGGGCCATCGGGATCACCTCGACCGGCAGCGGGAAGGCGCCGAGCACCGGCACCAGCTTGCTGGCGTCGGCGATGCAGATGAAGGTCTTGGCCACTGCCGCGACGATCTTTTCGCGGGTCAGGGCCGCACCGCCGCCCTTGATCAGGTTCAAGTGCGCGTCGCTCTCGTCGGCACCGTCGACGTAGAACTCCAGCTCGCTGACGCTGTTCAGCTCATAGACCGGGATGCCATGACCCTTCAGACGCTGCGCGGTGGCCTCGGAGCTGGCGACGGCGCCGTCGAAGGCGGTCTTGTGCTGGGCCAGGGCGTCGATGAAGAAGTTGGCGGTCGAACCGGTGCCGACGCCGACGACGCTCTTTTCATCCAGCTTGGGCAGAATGAAGTCGACAGCGGCCTGGGCGACGGCCTGTTTGAGTTGGTCCTGGGTCATGCGGGCTCCGAGAGGGGCGGGAGGTTTTCTGAAGTCGCCTAGTATAACGAGTCCGGCGGCTTTGCTGTGGTCGCCCGACAGGGCGCTGGGGTAGACTTCCAGCCCTTGTCCCGCGGCCCAGTGATGTTTCCAAGATGCTCGAACAGTACGTCAAGAAGATCCTCACCTCGCGCGTCTACGACGTCGCCGTCGAAACCCCGCTGCACAACGCCGGCCAACTGAGCAAGCGCCTGGGCAACCAGGTCCTGCTCAAGCGCGAGGACCTGCAGCCGGTGTTCTCCTTCAAGATCCGCGGGGCGTACAACAAGCTGGCGCAACTGAGCGCCGAAGAGCTGGCGCGCGGCGTGGTCACCGCCTCTGCCGGCAACCACGCCCAGGGCGTGGCCCTGGCTGCGCGGGAGCTGGGCATCAAGGCCACCATCGTGATGCCCAAGACCACGCCGGAGATCAAGGTCGAGGGGGTGCGCTCGCGTGGCGGCAAGGTGGTGCTGCACGGCGACTCCTTCCCCGAGGCGCTGGCCTATTCGTTGAAGCTGGTCGAAGAGAAGGGCTTCGTCTACATCCACCCCTACGACGATCCCCATACCATCGCCGGGCAGGGCACCGTGGCGATGGAGATCCTGCGCCAGCACCCGGGCCGTCTGGACGCGATCTTCGTGCCGGTCGGCGGCGGCGGGCTGATTGCCGGCATTGCGGCCTATGTGAAGTACCTGCGCCCCGAGATCAAGGTGATCGGCGTCGAGCCTGACGATTCCAATTGCCTGCAGGCGGCCATGGCTGCGGGCGAGCGTGTGGTGCTGCCGCAGGTAGGACTGTTCGCCGACGGTGTCGCGGTGGCGCAGATCGGTCAGCACACCTTCGATATCTGCAAGGATCATGTCGATGAGGTGATTACCGTCAGTACCGATGAGATCTGCGCGGCGATCAAGGATATCTACGACGATACCCGCTCGATCACCGAACCTGCCGGCGCCCTTGGCGTGGCGGGCATCAAGAAGTACGTCGAGTTGACTGGCGTCTCGGGGCAAACGCTGGTGGCCATCGACTCCGGAGCCAACGTCAATTTCGATCGTCTGCGTCACGTTGCCGAGCGCGCCGAACTGGGCGAGAAGCGCGAGGCGATCATCGCCGTGACCATCCCGGAGCGGCCGGGCAGCTTCAAGGCGTTCTGCGAGGCTATCGGCAAGCGTCAGATCACTGAGTTCAACTACCGGTACCACGCCGACAAAGAGGCGCACATCTTCGTCGGCGTGCAGACCCATCCAGAGACCGACCCGCGCGCCGCCCTGGTTCAGCACCTGACCGAACAGGGCTTCCCGGTAACCGACCTGACCGACAACGAACTGGCCAAGCTGCATATCCGTCACATGGTCGGCGGCCACTCGGCGGCGGCCAGCGATGAGCTGGTGCTGCGTTTCGAGTTCCCTGAGCGTCCGGGGGCGCTGTTCAACTTCCTCAACAAGCTGGGCGGGCGCTGGAACATCTCGATGTTCCACTACCGCAACCACGGTGCCGCCGATGGTCGTGTGGTGGCCGGGTTGCAGGTGCCGGAAGACGAGCGTCACCTGGTGCCCGAGGCGCTGGCCAAGATCGGTTATCCATACTGGGATGAAACCGACAACCCGGCGTACAAGCTGTTCCTGGGTTGAGCGGCTACGCTTGGCATGAATGGCAACACCGAACTTGCAGAAGCGGGCTTGTCCCGCGGTGAGGCCGAAAAAAGTCTTTCGAGGACCCGCACGCGATGGAACACCTGACCACCCTCAAGACCCTGCACATCCTCGCCACCGTACTGTTGATCCTCGGTGCGCTGGGTCTGGCGATCTGGACCTTGCGTGCCCGCCGGCAGGGTGATGCCGAGGCCTACGCCAAACTGCTGCGTCGGCCGCTGGTGTTCGTCTGGCTGGTGATGGGGCTGTGCCTGCTGAGCATGCCGTTCACCGGCTGGTGGCTGGTGCACCTGGTCGGCTGGCCGTTGGGCCAGACCTGGGTGCTGGCCTCCAGCATCCTCTATACCCTGGGCGCTTTCGCCGTGTGGTGGCTGCTGGTGCGGCTGAACCGCCTGCGCAAGGCCGAGCCTGCCGGGCTGCGCCTGACCCTGGCGCTGGCGGTGTTCAGCGGGGTGTGCTTCCTGTCGATTGCAGGATTGATGGGGGCCAAGCCGGTCTGATGCGTCTGCGGGGCCTTTTTCACGGGTAAACCCACGAAGAGAGCCCCGCGATCTCAATCGCGTAACGAAATCACCGGCCAACCTCGCCGCTCGGCCTCTTCACGCAGTTTCGGATCCGGGTCCACCGCCACCGGGTGCGTCACCTGCTCCAGCAACGGCAGATCATTCAGCGAATCGCTGTAGAAGTAGCTGTCTTGCAGATCGTAGCCGTTCTCCAGCATCCAGCGCTTCAGGCGCGTCACCTTGCCTTCACGGAAACACGGTATATCGGTGCTACGCCCGGTATAGCGCTCGCCATCACGCTCGCATTCGGTGGCCAGCAGGGTGCGCACGCCCAGGCGGCGGGCGATGGGCGCAGTGACGAAGCGGTTGGTGGCGGTGATGATCACCAGCTTGTCGCCAGCCTCGCGGTGCTGCTGCAGCAGGGCGAGTGCCTTGGGCAGGATGATCGGCTCGATGCAGTCGCGCATGAATTCGCGGTGCCATTGGTCGAGCTGGGCAGGTTCGGTGGCGGCGAAGATCTCCATCGAGAACGCCAGGTAGGCCTGCAGGTCCAGGGTGCCATTGAGGTAATCCTGATAGAAGGCGTCGTTGCGTTGCTTGTAGGCGATGGGGTCGAGGATGCCCCGTTCACACAGGTAGTCACCCCAGGCGTGATCGCTGTCGCCGCCGAGGAGGGTATTGTCCAGGTCGAATAAAGCCAGGCGCATGGGTTTTCTCGCAGAAGCCTCCGGGAAGAAGTCCCGCAGAATACGGAGTTTTCACCTCGCTGCACATAAGCTATGGCGGGTGCGTTGCTGCGCTCGCAAGCTTTGTGGAACAATGCGGTGACATGCGTTTTCGAGGTTGCTGCCGTGATCGACCCGGATGGTTTTCGCCCCAATGTCGGGATCATTCTCACGAATGATGCCGGGCAGGTGCTATGGGCTCGGCGGATCAACCAGGATGCCTGGCAGTTTCCACAGGGTGGTATCAACCCTGACGAAACCCCAGAGGATGCCCTGTACCGCGAGCTGAACGAAGAAGTTGGCCTGGAACGCGAGGATGTGGAAATTCTTGCCTGCACTCGAGGCTGGTTGCGTTATCGTTTACCCCAGCGCCTGGTCCGCACGCACAGCCAGCCGCTGTGCATCGGCCAGAAGCAGAAGTGGTTCCTGCTGCGGCTGGTGAGCAACGAACAGCGGGTGCGGATGGACCTGACCGGAAAACCGGAATTCGATGGCTGGCGCTGGGTCAGCTACTGGTATCCGCTGGGTCAGGTGGTGACATTCAAGCGCGAGGTGTATCGCCGCGCCCTGAAAGAGCTAGCCCCGCGCCTGTTGACGCGCGACTGACGACGGAGTCCGACCCCGAGCCATGCTCAATACGCTGCGCAAGATCGTCCAGGAAGTGAACTCCGCCAAAGATCTCAAGACGGCGTTGGGTATCATTGTCTTGCGCGTCAAGGAGGCCATGGGCAGCCAGGTATGCTCGGTCTACCTGCTCGACCCGGAAACCAACCGTTTCGTGCTGATGGCCACCGAAGGCCTGAACAAGCGCTCGATCGGCAAGGTCAGCATGGCCCCGAACGAAGGCCTGGTCGGCCTGGTCGGCACCCGTGAAGAGCCGCTGAACCTCGAGAACGCTGCGGATCACCCGCGCTATCGCTACTTCGCCGAAACCGGCGAGGAACGCTTCGCCTCCTTCCTTGGTGCCCCCATCATCCACCACCGTCGCGTGGTCGGGGTACTGGTCATCCAGCAGAAGGAGCGGCGCCAGTTCGATGAAGGCGAAGAAGCCTTCCTCGTGACCATGAGCGCCCAGCTCGCCGGGGTTATCGCCCACGCCGAGGCTACCGGCTCGATACGCGGCCTGGGCCGCCAGGGCAAGGGTATCCAGGAAGCACGCTTCGTTGGCGTGCCGGGCTCGCCAGGCGCTGCCGTCGGCCGCGCGGTGGTCATGCTGCCCCCCGCTGACCTCGAAGTGGTTCCGGACAAGACCGTCGAAGACATCGACGGCGAACTCAAGCTCTTCAACAACGCCCTCGAAGGGGTGCGCGCCGACATGCGCAAGCTGTCGGCGAAGCTTGCGACCCAGCTGCGCCCCGAAGAGCGTGCGCTGTTCGATGTGTACCTGATGATGCTCGAGGATGCCGCCCTTGGTGGCGAAGTGGCCGAGGTCATCAAGACCGGCCAGTGGGCCCAGGGCGCGCTGCGCCAGGTGGTCGGCGAGCACGTCAGCCGCTTCGAGCTGATGGATGACGATTACCTGCGCGAGCGCGCCTCGGACGTCAAGGACCTCGGCCGCCGCCTGCTGGCCTACCTGCAGGAGGCCCGCTCGCAGACGCTGGTCTACCCCGACAACACCATTCTGGTCAGCGAGGAGCTGACCCCGGCGATGCTCGGCGAAGTGCCGGAAGGCAAGCTGGTCGGCCTGGTGTCGGTATTGGGTTCGGGCAACTCCCACGTGGCGATCCTGGCGCGGGCCATGGGTATCCCGACGGTGATGGGCCTGGTCGACCTGCCGTATTCGAAGGTCGATGGCATCGAGATGATTCTCGACGGCTACAAGGGCGAGGCCTACACCAACCCCAGCGATGTGCTGCGCAAGCAGTACAGCGACGTGGTCGAGGAAGAGCGCCAGCTGGCCCAGGGGCTCGATGCCCTGCGCGAGCTGCCGTGCGTCACTCCCGATGGCCACCGCATGCCGCTGTGGGTCAACACCGGCCTGCTGGCCGACGTTGCCCGCGCCCAGCAGCGTGGCGCCGAGGGCGTGGGCCTGTACCGCACCGAAGTGCCGTTCATGATCAACCAGCGCTTCCCCAGCGAAAAGGAACAGTTGGCGATCTATCGTGAGCAGTTGGCGGCCTTCCATCCGCTGCCGGTGACCATGCGCACGCTGGACATCGGCGGCGACAAGGCGCTGTCCTACTTTCCGATCAAGGAAGAAAACCCCTTCCTCGGCTGGCGCGGCATTCGCGTCACCCTCGACCACCCGGAAATCTTCCTGGTGCAGACCCGCGCCATGCTCAAGGCCAGCGAGGGCCTGAACAACCTGCGTATCCTGCTGCCGATGATCTCCGGCATCCACGAACTGGAAGAGGCGTTGCACCTGATCCACCGCGCCTGGGGCGAAGTGCGTGACGAAGGCACCGACGTGCCGATGCCCCCGGTTGGCGTGATGGTGGAGATTCCGGCGGCCGTTTACCAGACCAAGGAACTGGCGCGTCAGGTCGACTTCCTCTCGGTCGGCTCCAACGACCTCACGCAGTACCTGCTGGCGGTCGATCGCAACAACCCGCGGGTCGCCGATCTTTACGACTACCTCCATCCGGCGGTGCTCCAAGCCTTGCAGACCGTGGTGCGCGACGCCCACGCCGAAGGCAAGCCGGTGAGTATCTGCGGCGAGATGGCCGGTGACCCGGCAGCGGCGATCCTGCTCATGGCCATGGGCTTCGACAGCCTGTCGATGAACGCCACCAACCTGCCGAAGGTGAAGTGGATGCTGCGTCAGATCAACATGAGCAAGGCCCGTGAGCTGCTGACCGAAGCCATGACCCATGACAACCCGCAGGTTATCCACAGCTCGCTGCAACTGGCGCTGAAGAACCTTGGGCTGGCGCGGATGATCGGGCCGAACAAGAGCCTTTGATCGTTCACAGGCCTCTTCGCGGACTTGCTCGCGAAGAGGCCTGAAAAGTCATACGAGGTTCAGTTCCACTTCCCCCAGATGCCCACCAAAGGGTCCGAAACTGCGCTCGATCATCCGCCTTCTGCCCTGATCATCCACGATCAGCACGGTACTTGCCCGCGTTCCGTAATTCTGGCTGGCAATGAACACACTCGACAGCAACCGCTCGGTCGCCAACCCTACGCCGGTCTCCGGCAACTCAGCGTCCTGTGCTGGCGCAGCATCGGCCAGCAGTGCCAGTAGCTGCTGCGGGTCTGCCGATTCGAGCACCTCGCCCAGCGCAGAGCGCGCCTTCACCAGTTTCGGCCATGGCGTATCCAGCCCGGCGTTGGACAGCCCGTATACGCCGGATGACAGCAGCCGTGGCGCCGGGTCTCGGGCGTGCAGGTAGCCCAGCCGCTCGCCATCGCCCACCAGCAGGTTGAACCCCGAGTACTGCGCGCTGCGGCTGGCGACCTGGTCCAGATACGCTTCCACGCCCAGTTCGCCCTGCAGGAATGCGGCCACCAGTTCCCCGCGCGAACGCGGCCCGAGCGGCTGGCGAGGGTCGCGGATATTGGTCAGCGCCGCGAAGCGCCCGCCGGGGCCTATGCCCAGCCAGCTGCCACCGGCTTCGAGGTCGCGCCCGGCATGTACGCCCGGGGCATCCTCCCAGGTGGCCAGCGCCTGGGTGGGGCGGGCGTAGAACTCGTCGCGGTTGGCCGCGACGATCAGCGGCAGGGCGTGCCCCGGCCGCCAGGCGAATACGATCAGGCACATGGGTTGGCCTCGGTGTTTTGTGCCACTCTACCCACAGCCTGCCTGCACTGCCATCACCTGACACAGAGTTCACTAGAGGCGCAGCCCCGGCTTCCGTTACCATGCCGGATCGTATTCACAGGGTCTGCGAATGGAATTCGTGCTCTATCTGCTGTTGGGCGCCTGCGCCGGCGTACTGGCCGGGCTCTTTGGCGTGGGCGGCGGCATCATCATCGTGCCGGTGCTGGTGTTCAGCTTCACCCTGCAGGGCTTCGATGCCTCGATCCTCACGCACCTGGCGGTCGGGACTTCGCTGGCGACCATCGTCTTCACCTCGATCAACGCCGTGCTGGAACACCACCGCAAGGGGGCCGTACAGTGGCCGGTGTTCCTGTGGATGACCGTTGGCATCCTCATCGGCGCGGGTATTGGCGCCAAGACCGCTTCGTTGATCCAGGGGCCGATGCTGCAGAAGATCATCGGCGTGTTCGCCCTGCTGGTATCGCTGCAGATGGCCCTTGACCTCAGGCCCAAGGCCAGCCGTGGCATCCCCGGCAAGCCTGGGTTGATCGCTGCCGGTGGGGTGATCGGCTGGGCCTCGGCGATCTTCGGTATCGGCGGTGGCTCGCTCACGGTACCTTTTCTCACCTGGCGCAGCCTGCCCATGCAGAAGGCCGTGGCCACCTCGTCGGCCTGCGGCTTGCCTATCGCCCTGGCCAGTGCCCTGAGTTTCATGATCCTGGGCTGGAACGAAACTCACCTGCCCGCGCACAGTCTGGGCTATGTCTATCTCCCCGCGCTGGTCGGCATTGCCGTCACCAGCATGTTTTTCGCCCGCTTCGGCGCGCGTCTGGCGCACACGCTGTCGCCGCGCCTGCTCAAGCGCCTGTTTGCCGCGCTGCTGTTCTGCGTCGGCCTCAGCTTTTTGATCTAGAGGAACCACCATGCTGCCTTACCCGCAGATCGACCCCGTGGCCGTGGCCCTCGGGCCGCTGAAAATCCACTGGTACGGCTTGATGTACCTGATCGGCATCGGCGGTGCCTGGCTGCTCGCCTCGCGCCGGTTGAACCGCTTCGACCCGACCTGGAACCGCGAGAAGCTCTCCGACCTGGTGTTCTGGCTGTCGATGGGCGTGATCGTCGGCGGGCGCTTGGGTTACGTGCTGTTCTACGACCTGCACCAGTACCTGGCCAACCCGACGCTGATCTTCGAAGTGTGGAAAGGCGGCATGTCGTTCCACGGCGGTTTCATCGGCGTGATGCTGGCGGCACTGTGGTTCGGCAAGCGCAACAACAAGTCGTTCTTCGAGCTGATGGACTTCGTCGCACCGCTGGTGCCGATCGGCCTGGGTGCCGGACGTATCGGCAACTTCATCAATGCCGAGCTGTGGGGCAAGCCGACCGACGTGCCATGGGCGATGATCTTCCCGCCGTTCAGCGATCCGGCGCAGTTGCCCCGTCACCCATCGCAGCTGTACCAGTTCGCACTGGAGGGCGTGGCGCTGTTCCTGATCCTCTGGCTGTTCTCGCGCAAACCACGCCCGACCATGGCGGTTTCCGGCATGTTCGCGCTGTTCTACGGGATCTTCCGCTTCATCGTCGAGTTCGTCCGCGTGCCGGACGCGCAGTTGGGTTACCTGGCGTGGGGCTGGCTGACCATGGGTCAGATTCTCTGCATACCGATGATCGTCGCTGGCCTCGCCTTGATCTGGTGGGCTTATAATCGCAAACCCACGGCGACACCCGCCCACTGATAATTCCACGGCAGGGGCGATCCCCCTGCCGTGCTTGCCACAGGTAGGCCATGAAACAGTATCTAGACCTGGTTCGCGACGTCATCGAGAACGGCACGCTGCAGGGCAACCGCACCGGTATCCGCACCATCAGCCTGCCGGGCGCCATGTTGCGCTTCGACCTGCAGAAGGGTTTTCCGGCCATCACCACGCGCAAGCTGGCGTTCAAGTCGGCGATCGGCGAGATGGTCGGTTTCTTGCGCAGCGTGAAGAATGCTGGCGAGTTTCGCGACCTTGGCTGCAAGGTCTGGGACCAGAACGCCAACGAGAACGCCCAATGGCTGGCCAACCCCTTCCGCCAGGGCCATGACGACCTCGGCGAGATCTACGGTGTGCAATGGCGCCAGTGGCCAGGCTACAAGCGCATCCCGCTGAGCAACCCGGCCGCCATTGAAATGGCGGAAAAAGCCGGTTTCCGCCAGATCGCCAAGGACGAAGAAGACGGCCAGGCATTCGTCATCCTCTACAAGGCTATCGACCAGGTGCGCCAGTGCCTGGACACCATCGCCAACGACCCGGGCAGCCGACGCATCCTGTTCCACGGCTGGAATTGCGCCCAGCTCGACGAGATGGCACTGCCGCCCTGCCACCTGCTGTACCAGTTCCACCCCAATGTCGAGACGAAGGAAATCTCCCTCACGCTCTACATTCGCTCCAACGACCTGGGCCTGGGCACGCCGTTCAACCTCACCGAAGGTGCGGCGCTGCTGTCGCTGTTCGGGCGCCTGACCGGCTACACCCCGCGCTGGTTCACCTACTTCATCGGCGATGCCCATGTGTACGAGAACCACCTGGACATGCTCAACGAGCAGCTCAAGCGCGAGCCGCTGGAGGCGCCGAAGCTGGTGATCAGCGACCGTGTGCCGGCGTTTGCCGAGACCGGTGTGTATGAGCCTGAGTGGCTGGAAAAGATCGAGCCGAGTGATTTCTGGCTGGAAGGGTATGAGCATCATGCGCCGATGACGGCGCCGATGGCGGTCTGACTCAGAACCGCGTCGTTCTTTTCGCGGGCAAATTGGAGCGCCGAACCGGCGCTCCGACTTGCCCGCGAAGCTCTTTACCGGCCTCAATGCCCGTGGCTACGCCCCACATGCGAATGCTCGGTCTCCGGCACCGACACCGCGCCGTTGACCTCCAACTGCTGCAAAATCGCGCACTCATCCCCCTGTGCATTGCACTGCCTGCGTAACTCCACCAGCTGCGTCTGCAGCGCCATCAAGCCGTCGATCCTCGCCTGTACATGCTCGATATGCTCGTCGATCAGCGCATTGACGCTGCCGCACGCACCTTCGGGGGTATCGCGCAGACGCAGCAGGCTGCGGATTTCGTCGAGTGTCATGTCCAGGGTTCGGCAGTTGCGGATGAAGGTCAGACGCTCCACATGGGCCTGGGTGTACAGGCGGTAGTTGCCGTCGGTGCGGGCGGGTTCGGGCAGCAATTGCTCGCGCTCGTAGTAGCGGATGGTTTCCACGGCGCAGTCGGTGGCCTTGGCCAGTTCTCCGATCTTCATGACGAAATCTCCTGGGATCGCTTGACCCTATAGTGGCTACAGGGTGTTCACTTGGCAACAACCCCCCGTCAGTGGGCACTCTCTATCAGGGCGAACCTATGAACCAGCCTGTCAGTCACGACCACAAGCACGATCATGATCATGGCCACGATCACGGCCATGATCATGGCGCCAAGTCTTCCTGCCACGACACTCAGGCCCATAGCTGCTGTGCCAGCAAAGCGGCGCCGGCCTTCGTGCAACTGACCGAAAAGGCCAGTGACCAGGCGCGTCTCAGCCGTTTTCGCATCGAAGCGATGGACTGCCCGACCGAGCAGACCCTGATCCAGGACAAGCTGGGCAAGCTTGCTGGCATCGAGCAGCTGGAATTCAACCTGATCAACCGCATCCTCGGCGTGCGCCACACCCTCGACGGCACCGCGCAGATCGAGCGCGCCATCGACAGCCTTGGCATGAAGGCCGAGCCGCTGGCTGCAGACGATGATGGCAGTACCAATGCCCCTGCCGCCCACAAGACCCGGTGGTGGCCCTTGGCGTTGTCGGGTCTTGCGGCGATTGGCGCCGAAATCGTGCACTTCTCCGCGCTGGCGCCGGAGTGGATGGTGGCCCTGCTGGCACTGGCCGCCATCCTCGGCTGCGGTCTGGGTACCTACAAGAAGGGCTGGATTGCGCTCAAGAACCGTAACCTCAACATCAACGCACTGATGAGCATCGCCGTGACCGGTGCCGTGCTGATCGGCCAGTGGCCGGAAGCGGCTATGGTCATGGTGCTGTTCACCATCGCCGAACTGATCGAGGCGCGTTCGCTGGATCGGGCGCGCAACGCCATCAGCGGCCTGATGCAGCTGACGCCAGACATGGCCACCGTGCAGCAGGCGGATGGCCAGTGGCGCGAGGTCGAGGTGCGCGAGGTGGCCATCGGAGCGCGGGTGCGGGTGCGTCCGGGCGAGCGTATCGGCCTGGATGGCGAGGTCGTCAGTGGGCAATCCAGCGTCGATCAGGCACCGATCACCGGCGAAAGCCTGCCTGTCGAGAAGGCGCTGGGCGACAAGCTCTTCGCAGGCACCATCAACCAGGCCGGTGCGCTTGAATACCGCGTTACCGCCGCTGCCGGGCAATCGACCCTGGCGCGCATCATCAAGGCAGTGGAAGAAGCGCAAGGTGCACGAGCGCCGACCCAGCGCTTCGTCGACCAGTTCTCGCGCATCTACACGCCCGCCGTGTTCGCCGTGGCCCTGGCCGTGGCGATCATCCCGCCGCTGTTCATGGCCGGCGCCTGGTTCGACTGGGTCTACCGCGCCCTGGTGCTGCTGGTGGTGGCCTGCCCATGTGCGCTGGTGATCTCGACTCCGGTGACCATCGTCAGCGGCCTGGCCGCCGCGGCGCGCAAGGGCATCCTGATCAAGGGTGGTGTCTATCTCGAGGGCGGGCGCAAGCTGGACTTCCTGGCCCTGGACAAGACCGGCACCATCACCCACGGCAAGCCGGTGCAGACCGACTTCAAGGTGCTCGAGCCGTTGTTCGAAGGTCGGGCCCAGGCGCTGGCTGCAAGCCTCGGCGAGCGTTCCGACCACCCGGTATCGCGTGCAATCGCCCAACATGCCCGGGAGCAGGGCGTTGCCCTCGCAGAGGTAGCGGAGTTTGCAGCACTGGCCGGGCGCGGGGTGCGCGGCGAGATCGACGGCCAGGCCTATCATCTGGGCAACCATCGTCTGGTCGAGGAGCTGGGCCTGTGCTCGCCGGAACTCGAGGTCGAGCTCGATGTGCTTGAGCGCCAGGGCAAGACCGTGGTGTTGCTGCTCGATCGCTCCGGCCCGCTGGCGCTGTTCGCCGTGGCCGATACCGTGAAGGACAGCAGTCGCCAGGCCATCGCCGAGCTGCATGAGTTGGGGATCAAGACGGTCATGCTGACCGGCGACAACCCGCACACCGCCCAGGCCATCGCCGCTCAGGTGGGTATCGATCGCGCCGAGGGCAACCTGCTGCCTGCCGACAAGCTCAAGACCATCGAAGATCTTTACGCTCAAGGCCACCGCGTGGGCATGGTCGGTGACGGCATCAACGACGCGCCGGCCCTGGCCCGCGCCGAGATTGGCTTCGCGATGGCGGCGGCCGGCACCGATACTGCCATCGAAACTGCCGATGTGGCGCTGATGGACGACGACTTGCGCAAAATCCCGGCGTTCGTCAGGCTGTCGCGCCAGAGCGCTGCGATTCTCATCCAGAACATTGTCCTGGCACTGGGGGTCAAGGCGATATTCCTGGCCATCACCTTTGCCGGCATGGCCACCCTGTGGATGGCGGTGTTCGCCGACATGGGCGTGAGCCTGCTGGTGGTGTTCAACGGCTTGCGCCTGTTGCGCAAATAACGAGGTGCCATGCTCGGTTCGGAGCTCAAAGCCTTCTACATGGTGGCCCGCCTGGGCAGCATCACGCTGGCGGCGAAGAAGCTTGGGCTCAGCCAGCCCACGGTGACCACGCAGATCCGCAACCTGGAGAGCCAGTACGCGGTCGAGCTGTTCTATCGGGGCGGCCGCCGCCTGGTGCTGAGCGAGGAGGGCGCCAGGCTCCTGCCGCGGGTCAAGGCCTTGTTGCAGCAGGAAGCGGACATCGAGTTCGAACTGCGCAACAGTGGCCAGGCCCAGGGCAGCCTGCGTGTCGCCGCTACCGCGCCGTATTACATTCTCGACCTGGTGAAGGTGTTCCGTGAACGCCTGCCTCAGGTCGAGGTGGCGGTGGAGATCGGCAACTCGCAACAGGTGCTGGAGATGCTCGAGGAGTACCGGGTGGATATCGCCGGCTCGTCGCAGTTGGTCGAGGATGCGCGCCTTGTGCGCCGGGTGCTGGGCAGCGATCCGCTGGTCGTGGCCGTGCACCGTAGCCATCCCCTGGCGCAGCGCCAGGCGGTGGGCATCGAAGCCCTCTGCGGGCATTGCCTGTTGATGCGCGAGCCGGGTTCGACCACGCGCAAGCTGACCGAGCAGATGATGCAGGAGGCCGGGGTGAAGGCTGGTGCGCTGCTGGAAATCGGCAGCCGCGAGTCGATCCGCGAAGCGGTGCTGCGCAATATCGGCATCAGTGTCATTGCCCGCCATGAAGTGCCGCTGACCCCGGAGCTGCGGGTGCTGGCGCTGGAGGGTGCGCCGCTGATGCACGAGTACCTGTATTGCCTGAAGGAGCGGCGCCAGGCGCGCTTGCCGGCGGCGTTTCTCGGGGTGGCGCAGGAAGTGGCGGGGGCTCGGTTCTAGATTTCCTGTGGCTTCTTCGCGGGCAAGCCCGTGTTTGCAGGCGCTCAACCAAAATCCGCCAATGCCACTATCACCCACTTTGCCCTGATCGCCACAGAACCTTCGCACAGCCTTCCTAGCATGGCCCTCATCTCTTCGATGAGGCCCAGCCATGAACCACGCAACCCCGGGCGCACACATGAACGTGCGCGGTATCCACAAGCGTTTTGGCGCGTTCACCGCGCTGAACGACGTGTCCCTGGACATCGCCGCCGGCGAGCTGGTCTGCCTGCTCGGCCCCTCCGGCTGCGGCAAGACCACCCTGCTGCGCTGTATCGCCGGCCTCGAACGCCAGGACCGGGGCTCGCTGTACATCGGTGAGCGGGATATCTCCGAGCTGCCGCCCCAGGCCCGTGATTACGGCATCCTGTTCCAGTCCTATGCGCTGTTCCCCAACCTCACCGTCGAGGCCAATATCGCCTATGGCCTGACGGGCGGCAGCCGCGAGCATTCGCGTCAGCGGGTCGCCGAAATGCTCGAGTTGGTTGGCCTGGCCGGCAGCGAAAAGAAATACCCCAGCCAGCTCTCCGGTGGCCAGCAACAGCGTGTGGCCCTGGCTCGTGCCTTGGCGCCATCGCCATCGGTGCTGTTGCTCGATGAGCCGATGTCGGCGCTGGATGCGCGGGTGCGCGAGCACCTGTGCACCGAGCTGCGCCAACTGCAGCGCAAGCTGGGCATCACCACCTTGATGGTTACCCACAACCAGGACGAGGCCATGCTGATGGCCGACCGCATCGCGGTGATGAACAACGGGCAGGTCGAGCAGTACGCCTCCCCGCAGGATATCTACGACCGGCCTGCCACACCGTTCGTTGCCGAGTTCGTTGGCCAGGGCAACTGGCTGCCGTTCCAGCGCCATGACGACAGCCACGCCCAGGTGGGCAGCATGAGCATGCGCCTGGCGCCGGGGGCGGTGAGTGCGCGCAGTGGCCGGCTGTTCTGCCGTCCGGAGGCGATCACGGTCAACCCGCTGGTGCACGAGGAGAACCTGTTCCCGGCCAAGGTGCGTGAACTCACTTTTCTCGGCAATCGCTGCCGCATGAGCTTCGAACTCAAGGCCTTGCCGGGGCACGCGTTGCTCGCGGAGCTGGCGCCCGAAGCCATGCCGCGCCTGGGCTCGCAGGATATCTGGGTGGCCCTGCCACCGCAGAGCCTGCAGGTGTTCGCTTGAGATGGCCGCGTCCATGAGCGTATCGGTGAGCGCCGCCAAGGCCGTACCACGCAGTGGCGTCGCCCTGGGTGATCGATTGTTCGTCGTCGGCGGCAAGAGCCTGCTGTTGCTCCTGCTGTTGCTGGCCGTGCTGATGCCGCTGCTGGCCATCTTCTGGCGTGGTTTCAGCGGCGAGGCTGGCCAGGGCGGTGGCCTGCAGGCGGCCGCCGAGCTGTTTGCCAGCGACAACTTTCGCTGGCTGCTCGGCAACAGCCTGGCGGTGGCCTTCAGCGTAGCGCTGATCGTCGTGCCACTGGCCTACTTGTTCGCCTATGCCCTGCAACGCACGCTGATTCCGGCCAAGGGCCTATGGCGCGGGATTTCACTGCTGCCGCTACTGGCGCCGTCGATGCTGCCGGCCATTGCGCTGGTCTACCTGTTCGGTAACCAGGGCCTGCTGCGCGGGCTGTTGAGCGACAACATCTACGGGTTCTGGGGGATCGTGGTTGGCGAAGCGATCTACACCTTCCCGCATGCCTTGATGATCCTGTTGTCAGCGCTGTCGCTGGCCGATGCACGGCTGTTCGACGCAGCCTCGAGCATGGGCGCCGGACCATGGCGGGCGTTTCGCAGCATCACCTGGCCGGCCACGCGCCAGGCGGTGTTCGCCGCGTTCTGCCTGGTGTTCACCTTGACCATTACTGACTTTGGTGTGCCGGTGGTGGTCGGTGGCGACTATCAGGTACTGGCGCTGGAGGCCTACAAGGCGGTAGTCGGCCAGCAGCAGTTCGGCCGTGGCGCCCTGATCGGCATGGTCCTGCTGGTGCCGGCGCTGCTCAGCTTCAGCGTCGATGCCTGGCTGCGCCGCCGCCAAGGCGAGGCGATGAGCGGGCGCGCGCAGGTATTCGAGCCCCAGCCTTCGCGTCGTCGCGATGCCTGCTTCCTGACCATCGTGGTGCTGGTCTGCGCAGCGCTGCTGGGTGTGATCGGCATGGCGGTGTATTCGTCGCTGGTGACCTTCTGGCCCTATAACCTGACGCTTTCGTTCAAGCACTACCTGTTCGACGAGACCGCCGGTGGCGGCTGGCTGGCCTACCGCAACAGCGTGACCATGGCCCTGTGCTGCGCCGTGATCGGCAGCGTGGTGATCTTCACCGGCACCTACCTGATGGAGAAAACCCAAGGCCAGCGCCTGCTCAACCAAGCCTTGCGCCTGCTCAGCTTCGTACCGATGGCGGTGCCAGGACTCGTCCTGGGCCTGGGCTACGTGTTCTTCTTCAACCTCGCCGGTAACCCGCTGCATGTCTTCTACGGCAGCATGGCGCTGCTGGTGGTCTGCACCATCGCCCACTACCTGACCACCGCCCAGATGACCGCAAGCACTGCGCTGCGCCAGCTCGATGGTGAGTTCGAGGCGGCTGCGCTGTCGCTCAAGGCGCCGCTGTACCGGCATTACCTGCGCGTCACCGTACCGATCTGCCTGCCTGCACTGCTGGATATCGTGCGCTACCTGTTCGTTTCCGGGATGACCACGGTGTCGGCGGCGATCTTCCTCTACAGCCCCGACACGATCCTGGCCGCCGTCGCCGTGCTGAACATGGACGATGCCGGCAACGTTGGCGGTGCGGCGGCGATGTCCACGCTGATACTGCTCACCAGTGCCACGGCCTCGCTGCTGCTGGCGGGGGCTTCACGCGGCCTGTTGCGCCGCTCCCAGGCCTGGCGCCAGCGCGCGCCCAAACCCTGATTCGACTGTCCACCTAAAGGAGCTGCTTCATGTTCAAGCCACTTGCCCTTGTTGCTGCCGTATCTGCCGTGTTCAGCCTGCAGGTCTCGGCGGCCGACACCCAGCTGACCGTCTACACCGCCCTGGAAGCCGAGCAGCTCAAGAGCTACAAGCAGGCCTTCGAGAAGGCCAACCCGGATATCGAGATCAAATGGGTGCGTGACTCCACCGGCATCATCACCGCCAAGCTGCTGGCCGAGAAGGATCGCCCGCAGGCTGACGCGGTGTGGGGCCTGGCGGCTTCGAGCCTGGCCATTCTCGATCAGAACGGCATGCTTGATGCCTACGCGCCGAAAGACCTGGGCAAGATCGCACCCAATTACCGCGACGCGGCCAACCCGCCAGCCTGGGTGGGGATGGACGTGTGGGCCGCGACGATCTGCTTCAACACCATCGAGGCCGAGAAGCAGGGCCTGAGCAAGCCCGTGAGTTGGCAGGACCTGATCAAGCCTGAGTACAAGGGCAAGATCGTCATGCCCAACCCGGCCTCCTCCGGCACCGGCTTCCTCGATGTCAGCGCCTGGCTGCAGACTTTCGGCGAACCGCAGGGCTGGGCCTACATGGATGCCCTGCACCAGAACATCGGCCAGTACGTTCATTCCGGCTCCAAGCCCTGCAAGTTGGCGGCGGCGGGCGAGTTCCCGATCGGCATCTCGTTCGAGTACCCGGCCGTACAGCTCAAGCGCCAGGGCGCGCCGCTGGACATCGTGCTGCCCAAGGAAGGGCTCGGCTGGGAAATCGAGGCCACCGCGGTGATCAAGGGCACGCCTAAGGCCGATGCCGCGCGACGCCTGGCCGATTTCTCGGCGAGCCCTGCGGCCATGGAGCTGTACAAGGAGAACTTCGCCGTACTCGCCGCACCTGGGATTGCCAAGCCGCAGACGGAGCTGCCTGCCGACTACGAGCAACGCCTGATCAAGAACGACTTTGCGTGGGCGTCGAAGCATCGCGACCAGATCCTGGCCGAGTGGCGCAAGCGCTACGACGGCAAGTCGGAGAAGGCGGCGCAGTAAGTCGAACGACATTCAGCAGTTCTATCCTCACCACGCCAGGACCCTACCGCCATGCCGACTCCAGCCCAGATCATCGACAACACCTTCGCCTTGTATGAGCGCCACGGCGCCGACGACTACATCGGCGAGGCCATCACCCAGATCGAGCACATGTCCCAGGCTGCGCAACTGGCCATGGCGGAGGGCTTCGACGACGAGGTGGTGCTCGCTGCGTTCTTCCACGATATCGGCCACCTGTGCGGTGGCGACGCCAGCATGGGCGGTTATGGTGTGGTCAGCCATGAGCGTATCGGCGCCGAGTACCTGCGCCGTTGCGGCTTCGGCGAACGCATGGCGCGATTGGTGGAGTTCCACGTCGAGGCCAAGCGCTACCTGACCTTGCGCAAGCCGGGATACTGCGAACGGCTGAGCGAGGCGAGTCGGCGCACCTTGGGTTACCAGGGGGGCGTGATGAGCGATGCCGAGGCCGATGCCTTCGAGCGTGTTCCGCTGTTTGCGGTGAGCCTGCGCATGCGTGAGTGGGATGAGATGGCCAAGGAAGTCGGGGTGCCTGTGCTGGACATGACGGTGTTGAAAGAGAAGGCGTTGGCCTTGATCTGAGATTGGGTGCACTCGTTAGCGCGTAGGAGCACCTGTCTTGCTCAAAATCTAAAGACCAGCCCAATCCCTGTGGGAGAGGCGGTTCGCCGCTGCGACTTGTCCCGCGAAAGGAACACCGCGATGCATGGCACCGGCTACGCCGGTGATCGCGGGACAAGTCGCAGCGGCGAACCGTCTCTCCCACCGGGATTGGGCAGGCCTCAGATTTTTGAGCAAGACAGTTGCTCTTACAGGGGAGCGCTTCAGATCTGTGACACCAATGCCTCAAGCTGTTCCTGGCGCTCGGCCTGGTTCACCCGTGCGCCCGGATTGAGCGTCGACCATTGTGGATGCGCCCGCGCCTTGGTCAACGCCTCCGGCAATTTGCCCTCGCGCCAGGCCTTTTCATCCAGCTCGCCCAGCCGCACCCTGTCCTGTGCAGCATGGCCACGGCTGTCCAACGCCAGCATCAGTTGCTGTTGGCGCAGCGCCAGCAGCCGCAGCACGCTGTCATCCACGGTCAGTTCACGCTGGCCCCTGAGCTTGCCCAGCAACCGCGATCCATAATTACGCGCGGTTTGCAGTGCGCCTCCGGCAATGGCGCCCGCCAGCGCGGCAGCGCCGAGGGTCAGACCACCGACCAGCAGATCGACACCCGCACCGGCCGCGGCTCCGGCGGCGACACCGCTGCCCAGGCGTACGCCCAGCAGCTTCAGGGTCTCGGGGTTGAACAGGTCATCGCCCCAGCGACCGTCCAGCAACGGCAGGTCGCCGGCATTGGCGTCTTCACGACGGAAGGCATAGAGCTTGAGCAACGCCTCGACACAGCGCTGCTCACGTTGGCGAACATCCTGACGCAGCGCCTCGATGGCCTTGGCTTCAGCGGCAGGCTCCGCCTCGACGCTGCGCCGACAGGCGGCGCAGTCGAGCAGGAGCTCAGCGATCAGGCGCTTGCCGCTGTGCTGGCGGGCCAGGCGCTGGGCCTGCTGGTCGTCGATCAAGCGCTGCAAGGCGGGGCGCGATGTCTCCAGCAGCAGGGCGAGGCTCTCGTAGAGGCGTCGCTCGCCGTCCTCGGGCGGGGCCACGCTGTCGAACCGCACCAGCGCGTGCAGCCCCAGGCGGGCCAGGGCTTCGCGCCATTCTGGCTCGCGGTGCTGGCTGCTGGCGACGAAGTTGAGCACGGGCAGCAGCGGCTTGCCGCAGCCGGCGAGTACTTCCAGCTCGTCGCGGTACTTGGCCAGTACCGGCTCGCGTGCATCGATCACATAGAGGCCGGCATTGCTCGCCTGTAACTGACGCAGCACCTTGGCTTCCTGTTCGAAGCGCTGGCGCGCCTCGCTACCCTGGAGAAAGCGCTCCAGGCGGGCCGGGCCGTCAAGGCGTTCACCGGGGCGTTCCAGGCGCTCCAGATAGTCGAGCAGGGCAATGGCGTCTACCAGGCCGGGGGTGTCGTAGAGCTCGAGCAAGGGCTCGCCGTCCACCGACAGCCGCGCGCCTTCGACATGGCGGGTGGTGCTGGGGCGATGGGAGACCTCACCAAAGCCGACATCGCGGGTGAGGGTGCGCAGCAACGAGGTCTTGCCGACGTTGGTGTGGCCGACCACGGCCAGCTTGAGCGGATCAGTCATGGCCATGCTCCAGCCAGGTCAGGGGCGAGGTGTCGGCGTGGTGCAGGCCAAGGCGGTCGAGGGCTTCGTGCCAGTCGCCCAGGCGAGCGGCGTCCAGTGCCTGGCCGGGCAGGGCCTGGAGCAACCAGATGCGCGTGGCGCCTGCGTTGCGCGCGAGCTCGGCGAGCAACGCCAGGCTGCCACGGTCAGGCGAGCGGCGCGGGTCGCAGGCGATGGCCAGGCGCGCCGGTGGGAAGCGGCTGAGTTGTTCGAGCAGTTTGTTGCGTGATTCGCGGCTGTCGAGCACGCCTGCGTTGGTCACCGTGCTTGGCAGCGTGGGCGGCCAGGCGCGCTGGTCATCCAGCTCCAGGCCCACCAGCAGAGCGCCGCTGCTGCCAGTTTCCAGTTGGCCCGCCTCGAACTGCGGCAGGTGCTCGGGGGCGGCGTCCTGTACACCGATGCGTTCGCTGCGCGGCATCAGCGCGTCACGCAGTTGTGCATGGCCTGGCAGGCTGAGATCCAGGGCCAGTTGCCTGCGGCCCTGGCGCCAGCGCCACAGGCACAGGGTCGCCAGCAGCAGGCGGGGCAGCAGGCCGTATACCAGCACCACGCCGAGCAGCCAACTGGCCCAGGCCTGGCGGGCGATGTCCAGGCTCGGCAGGGTCGCGCCGCTGGCGCGGATCATGCTCTCGTCGGGAATGCTGAAGCCCAGCAGCGAGGGCAGGGCGCCGAGGGCGTTGGTCAGGGCGATGAAGGGTTCGGCTGCGAGCAGGGTGGTCTCCCAGACGAAGCCGTAGCGCCGGGTCGCCAGCAGCGCCAGCAGCATGCCCAGCGCCGCGCTCATCGCCAGCAGCCACAGGCCATGTACCAGCAGGCCGAGCAGCCAGCGATTGAGGCGCTTGCGCTGCAGCAGCACCAGCAGGGCGGGGGCCAGGTGCACGGCCTTGGCATCACGGGCGAAGCGTTCGCTGAGCCACAGCCAGAGCCGGCCCAGGGTTGCGCCCTGCTCACCTGCGAAGAAGAAGCCCAGGGCCCAGCCGACCAGCAACACCAGGTTCAGGCCCAGCAGGCTGCCCAGCGCCCAGAACACATTCACCGGGCGTTGGCCGTCACCCAGCGCCGCAAGGCCGAGGCCGGCGCCGCTGAGCATGGCGACGATCATCAGGGCCAGCAGGGCCAGGCGTGCACCCTGCTTCCAATGGCGCAGGGCCTGGGTCATGCCGTCGCGCTCGGCCAGCCACAGGGCGCGGTGCTCGATACGTGCCGCCAGGTCGCCGCCCTGCTGGCGCGCGCGACGGTTGGCTTCCTGGTCTTCCAGGGGGCCGGCGTGTTCTTCACGCAGGCGCACCGCTTCGGTGAGCCAGCGTTTGTCCAGTTCGGTCGGTGCAGTCACAAGGTCTTCCATTGCACGGGTCGAGGCCCAAGCATAACCCACGTGCCGAGTGCTATCCTCGCCGTCATGAACACATCACTTCCCCTCAGCCTGATCGCGGCACTCGCCGAGAACCGCGTGATCGGCATCGACAACTCCATGCCCTGGCATCTGCCGGGGGACTTCAAGTACTTCAAGGCCACCACCCTGGGCAAGCCGATCATCATGGGGCGCAAGACCTGGGATTCGCTCGGGCGACCACTGCCGGGGCGCTTGAACATCGTCGTCAGCCGCCAGCCTGGGTTGACGCTGGCGGGCGCCGAGGTGTTCGCCTCGCTGGAGGCAGCGGTGGTGCGTGCCGAGCAGTGGGCGCGTGAGCAGGGGGTTGGTGAGCTGATGCTGATCGGCGGCGCGCAGCTCTACGGGCAGGCGCTGGAGAAGGGGCTGGTAAGCCGGATGTACCTGACGCGTGTGGAGCTGGCGCCTGAAGGGGATGCCTGGTTCCCGGCGTTCGACGCGGCGCAGTGGACGCTGGCATCGACCGAGCGGCAGGTCGAGGAAGGCAAGCCGGTCTATCACTTCGAGGTGTGGGACAAGCGTTAGGCTCTGTCTGAAATGTATCTGCACTCGCCCATACTGCGTTGAAACGAGGCTCGGAATGCTCATGTACTCCAGTACACTGCGCTTCCGAGCCCCGTTTCGCCTTGTCTGGCCTTCGCGCAGACACATTTCAGACAGACCCTAGAGCTTTTTCTGTGGAAGCGGGTTCGTCCGCTCCCACAGGGCAAGTGTTGCTCAGGAGTGACTCAGCTCGGCATGCTCGTCTCCGGCCAGCACTTGCTGGTCGGTCTGCTTGAGCAGTTGGCTGGTCACCACGCCGGCAGTCATCGAGCCGTTCACGTTCAATGCAGTACGGCCCATGTCGATCAGCGGCTCGACCGAGATCAGCAGCGCCACCAGCTCGACCGGCAGGCCCATGGCCGGCAGCACGATCAGCGCGGCGAAGGTCGCGCCGCCACCGACCCCGGCAACCCCCGCCGAGCTCAGGGTGACGATGGCCACCAGGGTAGCGATCCACAGCGGATCGAAGGTGTCGATGCCCACGGCCGGCGCCACCATGACCGCCAGCATTGCCGGATACAGGCCGGCGCAGCCGTTCTGGCCGATGGTTGCGCCGAACGATGCGCTGAAGCTGGCGATCGACTGCGGTACGCCCAGGCGGCGAGTCTGCGCCTCGATGTTCAGCGGGATACTGGCGGCGCTGGAGCGGCTGGTGAAGGCAAAGGTCAGCACCGGCCAGACCTTGCGGAAGAAGCGCAGCGGGCTGACGCCAGTGATCGCCAGGATCACCCCGTGTACCACGAACATCAGCCCCAGGCCGATGTACGACACCACGACGAAGCTGCCCAGCTTGAGGATGTCATCGAGGTTCGAGCTGGCCACCACCTTGGTCATCAGCGCCAGGACGCCATAAGGCGTGAGCTTCATCACCAGGCGCACCAGGCGCATGACCCAGGCCTGCAGCACGTCGATGGCCGACAGGGCGCGCTCGCCCTTGTCCTTGTCGTCCTTGATCAGTTGCAGAGCGGCAAGGCCCAGAAACACGGCGAATATCACCACGCTGATGATCGAGGTCGGCTTGGCCCGGGCCAAGTCGCCCACCGGGTTGCTGGGAATGAACGACAGCAGCAGTTGCGGGATGTTGAGGTCGGCGACCTTGCCTGCGTAGTCGCTGTTGATGGCTTGCAGGCGAGCTGTTTCCTGGACGCCGGCGACCAGGCCCTCGGCACTGAGGCCGAACAGGTTGGTCAGGGCGATGCCGATCAGTGCGGCGATGGCTGTGGTCAGCAGCAGGGTACCGATGCTCAGCACGCTGATCCGGCCAAGGGCCGAGGCATTGTGCAGGCGTGCCACAGCGCTGAGGATCGAGGCGAAGATCAGCGGCATGACGATCATCTGCAGCAAGCCGACATAGCCGTTGCCGACCAGGTCGAGCCAGGCGATGGTTGCCTTGAGCACCGGATGGCCAGCGCCGTACAGGCTGTGCAGCACCAGCCCGAACAGGACGCCCAGTACCAGGCCAAGCAGCACTTTTTTCGCCAGGCTCCAGTCGGTACGGCGAGTTTGCGCCAGGCCCAGCAGCAGGGCCAGGAATGCCAGCAGGTTGAGGGAAAGCGGCAGGTTCATTGAAGCTCCGTGAAGCAAAAATAGGGATCGCCTCTGTGAGCGATTGCGAACGGAAATGCTAACAGTCTGAAAAGAAACGAATTTATATCTAAAGGTAATTTAGATAGTCGCTAATGGAATAACGCGCTGTCGCAGTTGGCAATGAACATGCCGTTTCGGGCTCTCTCGAGGTCGGTGCCAGACGTCTGCCTGTCATGCAGGCGGTCTAGGCTTCAGCGGCCATGTCTCTGGAGAACGCACATGATGTCTGCTCCGAAACTTCTCGCGGGCGGTCTCGCCCTGCTGCTCAGCGCCAGCACCTGGGCGGCAACCGAACTCAAGCACTGGCCCGCCGAGGCCGCCAAACAGCTCGACACGATGATCGCTGCCAATGCCCACAAGGGTAACTACGCGGTCTTCGACATGGACAACACCAGCTATCGCTACGACCTCGAGGAAGCGCTGCTGCCGTTCATGGAGAACAAAGGCCTGCTGACTCGTGACAAGCTCGACCCTTCTTTGAAGCTGATCCCGTTCAAGGATACCGCCGAGCACAAGGAGAGCCTGTTCAGCTACTACTATCGCCTGTGCGAAATCGATGACATGGTCTGCTACCCCTGGGTGGCACAGGTGTTCTCGGGCTTCACGCTCAAGGAGCTGAAGGTTCAGGTCGATGAGCTGATGGCCTTGAACAAGCCTGTCCCCAGCACCTACTTCGAAGGCGATCAGGTCAAGACCATCGAGGTGCAGCCGCCGAAGGTCTTCACCGGCCAGGCCGAGCTGTACAACAAGCTGATGGAGAACGGCATCGAGGTCTATGTGATCTCGGCCGCGTCCGAGGAGCTGGTGCGCATGGTCGCGTCCGATCCCAAGTACGGCTACAACGTCAAGCCTCAGAACGTAATCGGCGTCAGCCTGCTGCTCAAGGACCGCGCCAGCGGCGAGCTGACCACGGCGCGCAAGCAGATCAGCGAAGGCCACTATGATGCCAAGGCCAACGAGGGCCTGGAGTTGACGCCCTACCTGTGGACCCCGGCCACCTGGATGGCCGGCAAGCAGGCGGCCATCCTGACTTACATCGATGAGTGGAAGCGGCCGGTGCTGGTAGGCGGCGATACGCCAACCAGCGACGGCTACATGCAGTTCCATGGTGTCGACGTGGGCAAGGGCGGCATTCACCTGTGGATAAACCGCAAGGCCAAGTACATGGACCAGCTGAACGGAATGATCGCCAAGCATGCGGCGGCGCAAGCGAAGGAAGGGCTGCCGGTGACGGCGGACAAGAACTGGGTGATCGTGACGCCGGAGCAGATTCAGTAAGCGTTGTAGCGCCTATGCCGGCCTTTTCGCGGGCTTGCCCGCGAAGAGGCCAATACTTTTCCACAGGCATAAAAAAACCGGCGCTCAAGGCGCCGGTTTTTCATTCATGCCCTAAAAGCCTTACAGCCCGTCGAGCATCGCCTTGTTCCGCACAGCACCCTTGTCGGCGCTGGTCGCCAGCAGGGCGTAGGCCTTCAGTGCAGTGGTCACCTTGCGTGGGCGCACTTCGGCAGGTTTCCAGCCCTTCTTGTCCTGCTCGACACGGCGTGCAGCCAACTCTTCGTCGCTGACCAGCAGGTTGATCGAGCGGTTCGGAATGTCGATCAGCACTTTGTCACCGTCCTTGACCAGGCCGATGGCACCGCCCGAGGCCGCTTCCGGCGAAGCGTGGCCGATCGACAGGCCCGAAGTGCCGCCGGAGAAGCGGCCGTCGGTGAGCAGGGCGCAGGCCTTGCCCAGGCCCTTGGACTTCAGGTACGAGGTCGGATAGAGCATTTCTTGCATGCCCGGGCCGCCTTTCGGGCCTTCGTAGCGGATGATCACGATGTCGCCGGCCTTCACTTCGTCGGCGAGGATGCCGCGCACGGCGCTGTCCTGGCTTTCGAAAATCTTCGCGGTGCCTTCGAACACGTGGATCGACTCGTCGACGCCTGCGGTCTTGACCACGCAACCGTCCAGGGCGATGTTGCCGTACAGCACGGCCAGGCCGCCTTCCTGCGAGTAGGCGTGTTCGAAGCTGCGGATGCAGCCGTTCTCGCGGTCGTCGTCGAGGGTTTCCCAGCGGGTCGACTGGCTGAACGCGGTCTGGGTCGGGATACCGGCCGGGCCAGCCTTGAAGAAGGTGTGCACGGCTTCGTCATCGGTCTGGGTGATGTCCCACTTGGCGATGGCTTCTTCCATGCTGCGGCTGTGCACGGTCGGCAGGTCGGTGTGCAACAGGCCGCCACGGGCCAGCGAGCCGAGGATGCTGAAGATGCCGCCGGCGCGGTGGACGTCCTCCATGTGGTACTTCTGGATGTTCGGCGCCACCTTGCACAGCTGCGGCACCTTGCGCGACAGGCGATCGATGTCGCGCAGGTCGAAGTCGACCTCCGCTTCCTGGGCGGCAGCCAGCAGGTGCAGGATGGTGTTGGTCGAACCGCCCATGGCGATGTCGAGCATCATGGCGTTCTCGAACGCCTTGAAGTTGGCGATGTTGCGCGGCAGTACCGACTCGTCGTTCTCGCCGTAGTAGCGTTTGCACAGCTCGACGATGGTGCGTCCGGCGGTAAGGAACAGCTGCTCGCGGTCGGCGTGGGTGGCCAGGGTGGAGCCGTTGCCCGGCAGGGCGAGCCCCAGGGCTTCGGTCAGGCAGTTCATCGAGTTGGCGGTGAACATGCCGGAGCACGAACCGCAGGTCGGGCAGGCGCTGCGCTCGTACTCGGCGACCTTTTCGTCACTGGCGGTCGAGTCGGCAGCGATGACCATGGCGTCGACCAGGTCCAGGCCGTGGCTGGCCAGCTTGGTCTTGCCGGCTTCCATCGGGCCGCCGGAGACGAAGATCACCGGAATGTTCAGGCGCAGGGCAGCCATCAGCATGCCGGGTGTGATCTTGTCGCAGTTGGAGATGCAGACGATGGCGTCGGCGCAGTGGGCGTTGACCATGTACTCGACGGCGTCGGCGATGATCTCGCGGCTCGGCAGCGAGTACAGCATGCCGTCGTGGCCCATGGCGATGCCGTCGTCGACGGCGATGGTGTTGAATTCCTTGGCCACGCCACCGGCGCGCTCGATCTCGCGGGCGACCAGCTGGCCCAGGTCCTTCAGGTGCACGTGGCCCGGGACGAACTGGGTGAACGAGTTGGCGATGGCGATGATCGGTTTCTTGAAGTCTTCGTCCTTCATCCCGGTGGCGCGCCACAGTGCGCGGGCACCCGCCATGTTGCGGCCCTGGGTGGAAGTCTTGGAACGATAATCAGGCATGAAGCACTCCTGGCGGCTTGATCAGGTCTCTGGAAAGGGGAGTGAGCTTCTCTTGTCCTTTGCGCCGAAGGCCGGTTGCCGCTGGCACGGATGGGGCCGAAGACAGCGCGGGATCGCCGCGTGCTTGGCCAGAGCTCATAAACCCGCCTGGGGATGTCTGGCGATGAATAGGCCGATTCTACACCGCTGGCGCGACGAGGGAATGACGATGTGTCTGGACGGTGCTTTTCGTCATTTGGGCAGGGTGATGTAGGACATCTCCCAAATGCCGTCCTGGCGGTATTTTCCGGATCTCGCTGCACCTATCATCCCCGCGCCGCATGTGCGGCTTCACGAGCCAAGCCCCTCAATGGACCTTCCCAGTTTCAGTTCATCGCGAACCTGCAATCTGGCACTGAGCGCACCGTCGCCAGGGCATCCGGAGGCTTGAGCCCGCGTGGCTGAGGTCTGCGGGCGCCTGCTTCGGCGCCTGGAGAACCTCCCATGCAACAACCAACCGACACCCTCGCCACACCCCTCGACTTGCGCCAGGCGGCCCAGGCCCGACGCGATCGACTCCTGCAGCACGCACTGTACGAAGACGGCAGCGCCGGCGCGCTGATGATCAGCGAATACTCCAGCTTGGACAGTGGACTGAGCGCGCGCCAGGCCATCGATATGCTGCGGCGCGAAGCCGCCGACGCCGAAACCATCTATCAATCCTATGTTCTCGATGCCCAGCGCAATCTGCTCGGCACGCTATCGCTGCGTGAACTGATCCTGGCGCCGCCCGACCAGCCTATCGAGGCCATCATGGTGCGGCAGGTGATCTGCGTGACCACGGCGACCCGTCAGGAAGAGGTTGCGCGGCTGATTGGCGATCACGATCTGCTGGCGGTACCGGTGCTCGACGAGCTGGGGCGGCTGGTGGGGATCGTCACCTGCGACGAAGCGCTGGATGTGATGGTGGAGGAGGCTACCGAAGACTTTCACAAGGGCGCATCGATCACCAATCACATCGGCAATCTCAAGGATGCAACCGTCAGCCTGATGTACCGCAAACGCGTGCTGTGGCTGGTGCTGCTGGTATTCGGCAACCTGTTTTCAGGTGCGGGAATCGCCGCGTTCGAGGACACCATTGCCGCCCATATCGCCCTGGTGTTCTTCCTGCCGTTGCTGGTAGACAGCGGCGGCAATGCCGGCGCCCAGTCGGCAACCCTGATGGTGCGCGGCCTGGCCACGGGCGAGGTGGTGCTGCGTGACTGGTTGCGCATGCTCACGCGCGAGTGCGGTGTTGCGCTTGCCCTGGGCGGGACCATGGCAGTGGCTGTCGCTTCGTTGGGGGTATTGCGCGGCGGCCCGGAAATCGCACTGATCGTGGCCAGCAGCATGTTGGTGATCGTGCTGATCGGCAGCCTCATCGGCATGAGCCTGCCATTCATGCTCAGTCGCCTGAAACTTGACCCGGCGACGGCCAGCGGGCCGCTGGTGACCTCGATTGCCGATGCCGTGGGGGTGTTGATCTACTTTGGCATCGCGTCGATGGTGCTGGATATCTGAGGAGACGCTACAAGGGCAGCAGCATTGCCGACTCCCCGGGGGCTTGCTGATTGCCGGAACAAGTGTCAGCAATCATCGCAAGCCGTATGACTTGGGGCTGTAGACCAGCCCCGGTTGGGTGGGTCAGCTGTTGGGCAGCAACCGGCAGGTGATGCTCTTGATATAGCGGGTCTCGGCGATCGCCGGGTGCACCGGGTGATCCGGCCCCTGGCCGCCGCGCTCGAGCAGTTGCAGGTTGCGGTCCAGGTGACGGGCGCTGGTCAGCAGGATGTTGTTCAGGTCATCTTCGGGCAGGTGCATCGAGCACGAAGCGCTGACCAGGATGCCGTCCTTGTTGAGCATGCGCATGGCCTGCTCATTGAGACGACGGTAGGCAGCCTCGCCGTTCTTCAGGTCTTTCTTGCGCTTGATGAAGGCGGGTGGGTCGGCAATGATCACGTCAAAGCGCTCTTCGGCGGCCTTGAGCTCGCGCAGCGCCTCGAACACGTCGCCCTCGATGCAGGTCAGCTTCTCGGCGATGCCGTTGAGCGCGGCATTGCGCTCGACGCCATCCAGAGCGAAGCCCGAGGCATCGACGCAGAACACTTCGCTGGCGCCGAAGGCCCCGGCCTGCACGCCCCAGCCACCAATGTAGCTGAACAGGTCGAGCACGCGCTTGCCCTTGACGTAGGGCGCCAGGCGCGCACGGTTCATGCGGTGGTCGTAGAACCAGCCGGTCTTCTGGCCTTCACGCACCGGCGCTTCGAACTTCACGCCGTTCTCTTCCAGCGCGACCCAGTCGGGTACTTCGCCGTAGACGGTCTCGACATAGCGCTCCAGGCCTTCGGCATCGCGCGCAGCGGAGTCATTCTTGAACAGGATGCCGCTGGGCTTGAGTACCTGCACCAGCGCGGCGATCACATCATCCTTGTGCGCCTCCATGGTGGCCGAGGCCAGCTGCACCACGAGAATGTCGAAGAAGCGGTCGACCACCAGGCCCGGCAGCAGGTCGGAGTCGCCGTAGACCAGGCGGTAGCAGGGCTTGTCGAACAGGCGTTCGCGCAGCGACAGGGCGACGTTCAGGCGGTGCACCAGCAGCGACTTGTCCAGCGGCAGCTTGGCGTCGCGCGACAGCAGGCGCGCGCAGATCAGGTTGTTCGGGCTCACCGCCACCACGCCCAGTGGCTTGCCGTTGGCTGCCTCGAGGATCGCCTGTTGACCGGCCTTCAGGCCTTGCAGCGGAGTGGCGGCAACGTCGACCTCGTTGCTGTAGACCCACAGGTGGCCGGCGCGCAGGCGGCGGTCGGCATTGGCTTTGAGGCGAAGGCTGGGCAGGGACATGACGTCGCTCCGGAAAAAAGAGCGGGAGTATACCGCGTTGGCCCGGGGTTCGCTGGTGGGGTGGATGAAGTGTCGGCTCCCTCGCGGCTAAAGTTAACCGTCCAGGGAACGATCCAGTGGTTGGTGCCCTGCAGGAGTACAGGGTTAGAATCTCTCGTCATTTCCGAGTGTGTACCCATGTCCCAGGAACTTTCCGCCGAACAGATCCAGCAAGCCTTGCAAGGCATCACCATTCCGCCGCAGCCGCAGATCATGGTGGACCTGCAGTTCGAGCAATACATGCCCGACCCGGACCTGGAGACGATCGCCAAGCTGATCGCGCAGGATCCTGGTCTGGCCGGTGCGCTGCTCAAGCTGGTGAACTCCCCGCATTTCGGGTTGGCCAACAAGATCGGCTCGATCCAGCGCGCCGTGAACCTGCTGGGCAGCCGCTCGATCATCAACCTGATCAATGCCCAGTCGATCAAGGGCGAGATGAGCGACGAAACCATCGTTACCCTCAACCGCTTCTGGGACACTGCCCAGGACGTCGCGATGACCTGCCTGACCCTGGCCAAGCGCACCGGCATCCAGGCGGTGGACGAGGCCTACACCCTTGGCCTGTTCCATGACTGCGGCGTGCCGCTCATGCTCAAGCGCTTCCCCACGTACATGGAGGTGCTGGAAGACGCCTACGCCAAGGCCGGCGAAGAGGTACGGGTGGTCGATACCGAGAATCGTGCCTTCAACACCAACCACTCGGTGGTCGGCTACTTCACCGCCAAGTCGTGGCGCCTGCCGGAACACATCAGCGCGGCCATCGCCAACCACCACAACGCCCTGGCGGTGTTCCGCGACGAGTCTTCGCGCAACACCCAGACCCAGCTCAAGAATCTGCTGGCGGTGCTGAAAATGGCCGAACACATTTGTGCGTCGTACCGCGTGCTGGGCAACCAGAGCGTCGACCACGAGTGGAATGTCGTCGGGCCGCTGGTGCTGGACTACATCGGGCTGTCGGAGTACGACTTCGAGAGCCTCAAGCAGAATATCCGTGAAATGAGTGGCCACTGATCCATGCCTGAGTTGCCTGAAGTCGAGACCACGCGGCGCGGGATCGCGCCGTACCTGGAAGGCCAGCGGGTCAGCCGCGTGGTGGTGCGTGATCGGCGCCTGCGCTGGCCGATCCCCGAGGATCTGGATGTGCGCCTGTCGGGGCAGCGCATCGTCAGCGTCGAGCGGCGGGCCAAGTACCTGCTGATCAACGCCGAGGTTGGCACCTTGATCAGCCACCTGGGGATGTCTGGCAACCTGCGGCTGGTCGAGCTCGGCCTGCCGGCGGCCAAGCATGAGCATGTGGACATCGAGCTGGAGTCGGGGCTGATGCTGCGCTACACCGACCCGCGTCGGTTCGGCGCCATGCTCTGGAGCCAGGATCCGCTTGGTCACGAGCTGCTGGTGCGCCTGGGGCCGGAGCCGTTGACCGACCTGTTCGACGGCGAGCGGTTGTTCCAGCTGTCACGCGGGCGGTCGATGGCGGTCAAGCCGTTCATCATGGACAACGCCGTGGTGGTGGGGGTGGGCAATATCTACGCCACCGAGGCGCTGTTCGCCGCGGGCATCGATCCACGCCGCGAAGCGGGCGGGATCAGCCGGGCGCGTTATCTGAAGCTGGCGATCGAGATCAAGCGCGTGCTGGCGGCGGCCATCGAACGTGGTGGCACCACGTTGCGCGACTTTATCGGCGGCGACGGGCAGTCGGGGTACTTCCAGCAGGAGTTGTTCGTCTATGGACGGGGTGGCGAGGCTTGCAAGGTGTGCGGGACCGAGCTGCGGGACGTGAAGCTGGGGCAGCGCGCAAGCGTGTTCTGCCCGCGCTGTCAGCGCTGATAGTCGTTCTGCGAACACCCATTTGCCGCCAGCTTTGCTGGTCACTCCAGCACTGCGGCCTCACCGACACCACGCGGGTCGCTGGCTGCCTCGAGCGTCCCGGCCCGTTTGTCCCAGTACAACACCTGCTGGTTCCCATAGCTGCGCTGCACGTCCTTGAGCGCGTACCCGCGTGCACGCAGCGCGGCCTTCTGCTCATCGTCGAAGGTGTTGGGCTCGTGCTCGATCACATCTGGCAGGTACTGATGGTGATAGCGCGGGATCGCTGGCCATTCGCTCACTGGTCGCCCTTCGAGGAAGCCGAGCATCGACAGCAGCACCATGCTCGGGATCCGGCTACCGCCGGGCGTGCCGAAGCTGGCGAACTGTGACGGGCTCTCGATGAAGCTTGGGCTCATGCTCGACAGCGGACGCTTGCCCGCGGCCACCGCATTGGCCTGGCTGCCGGCCAGGCCGTAGCTGTTGCTGCCAGTGGGGTCGGCGGCGAAATCGTCCATCTCGTTGTTCAGCACCACGCCGCTGCCGGGTACGGTAAAGGCTGCGCCAAAGGGCAGGTTGACCGACAGTGTGGCCGATACGGCATTGCCCGCAGCGTCGATCACGCTGAAGTGGGTGGTGTGGTCGCCCTCGCGCCACGCGGGTGCGGGGGGCAGGGCGCTGCTGGGCGTGGCATCGTGCACGTCGATGCTGTCGGCGAGCCCGCTCAGGTACTGGCGCGCCAGGAGGCGGTTGATGGGGTTGGTGACGTAGTCCGGGTCGCCGAGCAAGCCGCGATCGCGGTAGGCGCGGCGCAGGACTTCTACCACGTAGTGAGTGCGTTGCACGGGCTCTGCGCCCTGCCACGGCAGGCGCTGGAGCATCGCCAGGCTCTGGGCCAAGGCCACGCCGCCGGCAGACGGCGGTGGGCTGCTGATCAGTTCGCGCTGGCCTGCCAGGGGATAGCGCAGTGGCTGGCGCCAGGCCGTGCGGTAGCCTGCGAGATCGTCGAGGGTCCAGACACCGCCAGCGCGGCGCACACCCTCGACGAGCTTGCGGCCAACCGCCCCGCGGTAGAAGCCGTCCCGCCCCTGATCCGCCATTGCCTGCAGCGTTGCGGCCAGTTCCGGCTGGCGGATCAGGGTGCCCAGGGCAGGGACCTGGTTCTCGCGCAGGAACAGCCGGGCGCTTTCCGGGTCGTCACGCAGCGCGTTCAGGCGCATGGTCGCGCGATCGCGGTAGATGCGGTCGACGGCAAAGCCTTGGTTGGCGAGGCGGATGGCTGGCGCGAGGCTGTCCCTGAGCGGCAATTTGCCGTGGGTTGCAGCGAGATCTGCCAGGGCCTGGGGCAGACCTGGGATGGCGGCCGCCAGCGCACCGTTGATCGATAGGCCCTGCCGGACCTTGCCGTCTTCCAGGTACATGTCCGGGGTGGAGGCGCCCGGCGCGCGCTCGCGGGCATCCAGGAAGCGGTAGTGCGCAGTATCGGACTGTTCGCGCAGCAGGAAGAAACCGCCGCCGCCCAACCCCGATCCATAGGGCTCGACCACCGCCAGCGTGGCGCTGATGGCGATGGCGGCATCGAAGGCGTTACCGCCCTGTTCCAGAACTTGTCGCGCCGCTGCCGTGGCCTCGGCATGGGGGCTGGCTATGGCAGCGCGCCCGGGCCCGTCCGCCAGGGCGGCGGTAGCCAGCAGCGCCAGTGCGGCGCCGAGCAATGCGCGGCGAATCGCGGCGACGAACGGCATCAGGCCTTGCCGGTGATCCGGCGGTATTTGGCCATCAGCTCGTCTTCTGTTTCCGGATGGGCTTCATCCAGCGGGATGCAGTCGACCGGGCAAACTTGCTGGCACTGGGGTTCGTCATAATGGCCCACGCACTGGGTGCAGAGGTTCGGGTCGATCACGTAGATCTCTTCGCCTTGCGAGATGGCGGCGTTCGGGCACTCGGGTTCGCAGACGTCGCAGTTGATGCAATCGTCGGTGATGATCAGGGACATTGGGACTCCGGCCGGGGCTCGGCGCCCGGGCATGTATCAAAGCAATGGGCATAATTGTGCCGCATTAACGCCCGCAGTGCACGCGGGCGCGAGGCTTTGTCGCGCAAGTGCCGCTTGGCGACGTGGCGTACAAAGCCGAACTCAGGCCGCTGCGATCACTTCTTGAAGCGTATGGTCAGCGCCTCGGCCACCGCCGGGTGGACGAACTTGGTGATATCACCGCCCAGCGCCGCAATCTCGCGGACCAGCGTCGAGGAAATGAACGAGTAGCGCTCCGACGGCGTGAGGAACAGGCTCTCGACGTCCGGCGCCAGTTGACGGTTCATGTTCGCCAGCTGGAACTCGTACTCGAAGTCGGACACCGCGCGCAGCCCCCGCAGGAACACATTGGCGCCCTGCTCCTTGGCGAAGTGTGCCAGCAGAGAGGAGAAGCCGATGACTTCGACATTTGGCAGGTGCTTGGTGACCTCGCGGGCCAGCTCGACCCGTTGTTCCAGCGGGAACAGGGGGTTCTTCTTGGGGCTGGCCGCCACGGCGATGATCACGTGATCGAACAACCGCGAGGCGCGCTCGACCAGGTCACCATGGCCTTTGGTAATCGGGTCGAAAGTACCCGGGTACAACACTCGGTTCATCGCGTCATCCTGGCTGGAGTGCGTTGGGGAGTCGGATGGTAGCGCAGCGACTGCTGCCCGGCCAAGTCATGCGACTGGAAGATGGCACTATAGACAGTGCGGCTATTGGCTGTCATGCACCCTCTGCGCTCAGCGGATGAAAAGCCTGTATACCAGGCGCTGCAGGGCTTTTCCGTAAGGCGGGTAGATCAGCCGGGCGGCGTTGATGCGCTGTTTGGCCAGTACCGCCTTGGCCTTGCTGAAGGTCTGGAAACCTTCGCGACCATGGTAATGACCCATGCCAGATGGGCCGATGCCGCCGAAAGGCAAGTCGTCCTGGGCGACGTGCAGCAGGGTGTCGTTCAGGCATACGCCGCCGGAGTGGGTGTGCTGCAGCACCCGCGCCTGTTGGCTGCGGTCGTAACCGAAGTAGTACAGCGCCAGCGGGCGTGGGCGCTGATTGATGTAGGCCAGCGCCTCATCCAGCTCGTCATAGGCAACCAGCGGCAGCACTGGGCCGAAGATCTCGTCCTGCATCACCTGCATGTCGTCGTTTACATCAAGCAGTAGATGGGGAGGCAGCCTGCGGCCCTGGCGCGGCTCGTCGGGGTACAGGTCGAGCACTTGGGCGCCTTTGTCACGGGCGTCGGCGAGCAGGCGTTCGAGGCGCTGCAACTGGCGCGAATTGATGATCGCGCTGTAGTCGGCGTTGTCTGCGATGCGTGGGAAGAGGCGCTGCACCGCCCGTCGATAGGCCTGGGCGAAGTCGTCCAGACGCTGACGCGGGACCAGCACGTAATCGGGAGCCACGCAGGTCTGCCCGGCATTGAGGGTCTTGCCGAAGGCGATGCGCTCGGCGGCAGTGGCCAGTGGCACGTCGTGGGAGACGATGGCTGGCGACTTTCCGCCCAGCTCGAGCGTGACCGGCGTGAGGTTGTGTGCAGCGGCCAGCATGACCTGGCGGCCGATGCTGGTGGCGCCGGTGAACAGCAAGTGGTCGAAGGGCAGGCGGGCAAAGGCCTGGCCGACTTCGACCTCGCCCAGCACAACGCAGACGAGGTCGGCGGGGAATACCTGCTCGAGTAAATGCTTGAGGGCTTCGCCGGCGCGCGGCGTGGCTTCGCTGAGCTTGAGCATGACCCGGTTACCCGCCGCCAGGGCACCGGTCAACGGGCCGATAGCCAGAAACAGCGGGTAGTTCCACGGCACGATGATGCCCACCACCCCCAGTGGCTGCGCCAGCACTCGCGCGCTGGCCGGCTGGAAGGCCAGGCCAACGCGCCGCCGGGCAGGTTTCATCCAGCGCCGCACATGGCGCTCGGAGTGGCGCAGGCCCTGCACTGAAGGCAGCAGCTCGGCCAACAGGGTTTCATCGGCGCTGCGCCCGCCGAAGTCCGCATCGATGGCCTCGATCAGCGCCTGTTGCTGTGCAACCAGGGCCTCACGCAGGCTCTTCAGCCACTGAATGCGCTGCGCGGCCGGCGGCATGGGATTGGCTGCGAAGGCCTGAGTTTGCGCGGTGAACAACCGCTCGAGAACAAGGTCGGATGGCTCAAGAGGCATGGTTGTGGACGAACGCATGGCAGCTCCGCGCAGAGGGGCGATTTGTTGAGCTTATACTCTAATCGGCCTCGATCTGTGAACGTTGGCGGGGTGCACCGCCCGTGGAATAAACCGTAAGATGGCTCGTCATTCGAAGCCCGCAGACCTGGATACCCGCATGGCCCCGCGCATGAAGACCCGTGAGCGCATCGTGCAAAGCAGCCTCGAACTGTTCAACCAGCAAGGCGAGCGCAGCGTCAGCACCAATCACATTGCCGCGTTCATGGAAATCTCTCCCGGCAACCTGTACTACCACTTCCCCAACAAGCAGGCGATCATCGCGTTGCTGTTCAGCCAGTACGAAGAGCTGGTGGACAGCTTCCTGCGCCCGCCCCAAGGCCGAGCAGCCACGGTCGAGGACAAGCGTTTCTACCTCAAGGCACTGCTTGCGGCGATGTGGAACTACCGCTTCCTGCACCGCGATCTCGAGCATCTGCTGGAGAGTGATCCAGAGCTGGCCGCACGTTACCGGCGTTTCTCCCAGCGGTGCCTGCAGCAGGGCCAGGCGATCTATCGTGGCTTCGTCGAAGCGGGCATCCTGGATATGCTGCCGACCCAGATCGAGTCGCTGACCATCAATGCCTGGATCGTGCTCACCTCCTGGGTGCGTTTTCTCAGCACCACCCGCGAGCACTCTGCGCATATGGGTGAAGAAGCCTTCAAGCGTGGCGTCTATCAGGTATTGGTGCTGGAGCTGGGGTTCGTCACCGCTGGCTCCCGCGCTGCCGTGGATGCGCTGTGCGATGAATTTCACGTTCCGTTCAACCAGGCCCTGGAACACTGATCCGGGCCTTTCGTGCCATCGATAGGAGATTGTCATGTCCCTTGCGCAACTGATCACCCCGCAGCAGCTGGCCGAGCGTCTGGACTCGCCGGGGCTGGTGATCCTCGACTGTCGCTTTGCCCTGGAAGACGTGGATTACGGCCAGCGCAGCTATGCCGAGGGGCATATCGCCGGTGCGCATTTCGCGGACCTGGAGCGCGACCTGAGCGGGCCTATGGTCAAGGGGCAGACTGGCCGTCATCCATTGCCTGAGCCGCGCCGCCTGGTTGAGCGCCTGCGCGAGTGGGGCCTGGACAATGATAGCCAGGTGGTGCTGTACGACGACGGTCCCGGTGCCTTCGCTGCCCGCGCCTGGTGGCTGCTGGCCTGGTTGGGCAAGCGCAACGCGGTGTTCATCCTCGACGGCGGCCTCAAGGCCTGGCACGCGGCGCATCTGCCGCTGAGCCTGGATCCGCCGGTGCAGCGCGAGGGCAACTTCACAGGCGAGGCCGATGCGAAGCTGCTGATCGATGCCGAGCACCTGGACATGCGTCTGGGCAGCGCCGACCTGACATTGATCGATGCCCGCGCCTTGCCGCGTTTTCGCGGCGAAGTCGAGCCGATCGATCCTGTCGCTGGGCATATTCCTGGTGCGCAGTGTGCAGCGTTCACTGACAACCTGGGTGCAGATGGGCGTTTCCTGCCAGCCGAGCAGCTAAAGCAGCGCTTCGCCGAAAAGCTGGCAGGGCGTGCGCCGGAGCAGTTGGTCGCCTATTGCGGATCCGGTGTGACGGCTTGCCATAACCTGTTTGCGCTGGCGCTGGCGGGATACCCGTTGGGGCGCCTGTATGCCGGGTCCTGGAGCGAGTGGATCAACGATTCCAGGCACGGTGTCGCCACTGGCGATTGAGGCAGCGAAGCGCTAGCGGCCCTCCAGCAGCCACTGCGGAATCCGGCGCTCAAGGTAGTAGCCCGGATTGCGCAGGCTGCCCTCTACAAAGCCCACATGTCCGCCGCGGCGGTGCAACTCGAAGTGCGTCTGCGGCGCCAGCTCCTGCGGTGCTGGCAGGCTGTGGTCGAACACGAACGGATCGTCCTGCGCGTGGATGATCAGTGTCGGTGTGCGGTTTTCCCCCAGGTAATAGCGGCTCGAGGCGTGGCGGTAGTAGTCGTGGGCATCGCTGAAGCCGTTGAGCGGTGCGGTCACTCGGCCATCGAAATCCCAGAAGGTCCTCAGGTTGCGTAGCGGCCCGAGGCGCTCCAGCGCGGCCAGCCCTTCGCTGTGGCCCCGGGCCTGGAAGTGCCGCTGCTTGTCCTGCACGTAAGCCAGCATCTCGCGCATGAAGTGCGCCTGGTAGACCTTGCTGAAGCCTATGGCGATGCGATCGGCGCACTGATCCAGACGAAACGGCACCGACACCGCCACCGCTGCTTCAAGCTGGCTGGCCGAACCGCTTTCGCCCAGGTACTTCAACAGCACGTTGCCGCCCAACGAGTAGCCCACGGCATACAGCGGCGCCAGCGGTCGTAGCGCGCGCAGATGGCGGATGGTTTCGGCAAGATCTTCGCTGGCGCCGGAGTGGTAGCTGCGAGCAAGCAGGTTCGGCTCGCCGGAGCAGCCCCGCCAGTTCAGTGCAACGCTGGCCCAGCCAAACGCCTGCAGCGCTTGCTGCAGACCTTTTACGTACGGGGAGTCGGAGGAGCCGGTCAGTCCGTGCAATACCAGCACCAGCGGCGTGTCAGCCTGATGCGGACCATGCCAGTCCATGTCGAGGAAGTCGCCGTCGGTCAGCCACAGGCGCTCGCGGCTGCGCTCAAGGCTTGGAAGCCTGCGCCAGAGCGGGCCCCACAGTGTCTGCAGGTGAGGGTTTGACAGGCCGGTGGCTGGGCTGAAGGTGGCGGTGAGACTGGACATGCTAGGCGGCTCTTGGTGTGCCTGCCTAGAGTGCCACGAAACACCGCACCTGTGGTCGTGCTATCAGTTGGCTTTTGGTAGTGCAGGCAGGGGCTGCTGCGTCACCTTGGGTCCGAGGCAGGTCACGACACAACGATTGCTGTCGAAGACCTGCCGAGCGACCGCCTGGATTTGTGTTGCCGTGGTTTGCGCGAGTTGTTCCTGGTAGCGCTGGAAATGATCCGTCGGTAATCCGGATGCGTTGATCTGTGCCAGCAGGTGCGCAAGCTTCTGGTCGTCGGCGAGGGTGCGCAACAGGTCACCGCACAGTTGGCTGCGTGCCAGCTTCATCTCGAACTCGCTTGGGCCTTGCTCGATGAAGCAGCGCAGCACGAGTTTGACGAGGTCGATGGATGCTTGCAGATAGTGGGGCTTGATATCCCATTCGACGAGCAGCACCAGGGCGCCACGGTAGCCGTCGAAGTAGCTGCGAATGGCGTAGGTGAGGGATCGCCGTTCGCGCAGTTCGGATACCAGGCGCGACTCGAAGCTGGCGCCCAGAATCTGGTTGGCCATGATCAGCGCAGGAAACTGTGTATCGCCGGGGTGAATTTCTACCGCAAACGCCAGGCTGACCTTTACGTTGTCGGTGTCTGGGTTATTGCTTGGCTGTTCGATGTGCAAAGTCCTGGCCTGGTTGGATGGCCGGGCTTTTTCCAGGGCGGGAAGCGCAAGCTGGGTAACCGGCAGGGCCTGGCAAAGGTCGTTGACCAGTGTTTCGGCATCCTCTCGAGACAGGTCCCCGGCCAAGGTGATTTCCAGGTTTCCGGCGCAGTAGGCCCGTTGGTGAAAATCCGCTATCTGCTGCCGGCTGATCGTCATGACGCTGCTCGCAGTGCCATGACTGTCCCGCGTGTAAGGGTGGCTGTCATACACGTTACGAAGCCTTTCCACATCGAGCCGGTGTTCAGGTTTGGCTTCGCGACGGCGCAGATAGTTGATGACGCGGTTGCGTATGCCTTCCAGCGCCGTGGCCTCGAAACTAGGCCGCGCACTCGTTGCAACCAGCAACGCCACGGCTTCCTTGTACAGGCCGTCGGTGAGTGGACTGCGCAGACGCAAGATGGCGTCGTCGTGTGTCACGTTGCGTTTGAGTGTGGCGCCAAGCGATTTGAGTTGGCTGGCTAGCTGCGCGGCGTCCAGCTGGTCACAACCCTGGTCGAGCATGTACAGCGTCATTGCGGCCAAACCGGGTGTGTCGCCGTCATGGTAGGCACCCGCCTTGAAGCGTAATTGCAGATCGACTGCAGGAGCACCTCGTACCGGAACGAAACACACCTTGCTGCCCAGCTCGGTATGCCACTGCTGTATCTCCTGTTTCGGGGTGTCCAGGGCGGCCTCTGAAAGGCCTTGCGCCGAGTTCAGGCCGGACAGGTCTAGCGCAGAGCTACCAGTGGCCAGGTCGCCGCATGCCAGTACGGGAGTCTCTACTATCGTTGCCTCGGGCGCGCACATATGAGTCACGGCAAGGCGTTCACGGGTGAGGTAAGTCTTGATCGCGAGCTGGATGTCCTGCTCGGTGAGCGATGCCAGTGTCTGAAATTCATCATGCAGTTGCGTTGGGTCCAGGCCGCCGATCACTCTCCAACTGAGCGCATCAGCCTGGCCGGTGAGGTTGGCCAGGGCCTCCGCGTGCTGCGCCAGCAGGTGCAACTTGGCATCTTCGATCTGCTGCGCGGTGAAAGAGGTCAATTGGACGCTTTCGATGATGTCCATAACTGCCTTTTCGGCGCTGGCCGGAGTATTGCCGAGTGCGACATAGCCGGAGAATGACAGCAGAGAATCGCCGCGCACCTGGTAGTCATAGGACGGGCCGATGCCTATCAGGACCTGTCGTTGGCGCACCAGTTTGTCATGCAGGAGAGACGACGCGCCTCTGCCCAGCAATTCAGCGACGATTCTTAAGGCGTGCACGCTGCGGGGCGACTCTGCCGTTGCCAGGCTTGGCACATTGAAGGACATCAGCAGCCCGTCGCGCAGGTTTGGCAGTGTCAGTGCCTGTTGACGGTACGCCAATTGCTGAGGATGGCGAGGCGTTTGGGGTGGGGGCAGGGGGACTTCCTCGAGACCTGCGAAGTGCCGCTGCACCCATTCTTCGAGGTGAGACAGCTCGATGTCGCCAACGACTACCAGGGTGGCGTTGTTAGGGGCGTAACGATTCCTGTACCACGTGCGAATCATGCGCTGGGTCATGTTTTCGAGATCTTGCGGGTTGCCGTAGTTGGGAGTGGCGTAGGGGCTGGTTTGGTGAGCAAGCTTTCTATGGCTTTCGAGGGCCTGTTGTACCGGCTGATTGTCGATTTTCAGGCGACGCTCATCGCGCACTGCGGTCTTGGCCTTTTCAAGGGCCTCTTCACCGAGACGAGCATTGACCATGGCGTCGGCCATGATCTCCAGGCCTACCTCGAGGCGTGAGGCGGGCAGGGTCATCTTGTAGACCGTTGCATCGTCAAACGTAGAGGCGCCGGCGGTGCCACCCAACCAACTGATGATCCGAAGGTATTGTCCGGCTGCGAGTTTTCCGCTGCCTTCGAACACCATGTGCTCAAGCACATGAGACAGATTGCTATGGCCTGGCGCTTCATGGCTGGAGCCAACGTGATAATGAAGCTGTGCACAAACCAGCGGACTGCGTTGATCACGCTGGAGATAGACCTTCAGGCCATTCTCCAGGCGCAAGTGCTGTAGTGGTGTGCTTGGTGGGGTGATCAGATTGATGGGTTTGATAGTGGGTGCTGGCATGGTCGAGCTGCTCCGGTGGGGGCTGGGAGCGGAGCAGCTTCGATCAGAGGGCTTGGCGCCAGGTGTTATCTATATCTGGTACTGATGGTGTCAGCTACGCTGCCAAAGGGCGTAGTTCACCTGACCCGTTTTCTTTTCCCGGTGCAAGCGCCAGTTGCCGGGCATCGGCAAGCTGGAGGGCGAGGCTTCGCTTTCGGTATAGATCCAGGCCTGTTCTCGCAGCCACTGATGCTCTTCCAGCAGGTTGCACACGTCTGCCAGCAGGTCCTTGTGGAAGGGCGGGTCGAGGAACACCACATCGAACTGCTGCTTGGCCGGGCCGCCGAGATAGCGCAGGGCGTCGGTCTGCAGGATCTGCCCACGGGGGCAGCGCAGCAATTCGAGGTTGTGCTTGAGGTTGGCGATGGCTGCAGGGTTGCTGTCCAGTGCCACCGCATCGTCGGCGCCGCGCGAAAGGGCTTCGAGCACCAGCGCGCCGCTGCCGGTGAAGGCGTCCAGTACGCGGGCGCCTTCGATGTAGGGGGCCAGCCAGTTGAACAGGGTCTCACGCACGCGATCGGGTGTCGGGCGCAGGCCTTCGCCCTCGGGCACCGCCAGGCGACGGCTGCGCCACTCGCCGGCGATGATGCGCAGGTGCCCAGCTCCCTTGCTTTGGGTCTGGGCGGGGTTGGAGGGTCTTGCCATCAGTGCTCCGGTACGCCGAGCGGTTGCTCGGACGGTTTGTCTGTGGGCGGTGGCAGCGGCTTTTGCGGCACGCTCGGGCCTGCGGTGACGATCACCAGCTTGTCCACCGCCAGGTGCTTGTTCATCGCCGCCTTGACCTGCTCGACGGTCAGCGCCTGGGATTGTTGCATGAAGTCTTCGAGCCAGGTCAGCGGCAGGTTGTAGAAGCCGATGGCGCCCAGTTGGCCAACGATGCTCGCGTTGCTGGCATTGGAGAGCGGGAAGCTGCCGGCCAACTCACGTTTGGCATCGTCCAGCTCTTGCTGGGTCGGGCCGTTCTTCAGGTAGTCGGCGAGGATGTCCTGGACCAGCTTGAGCGTGCCTTCGCTGAGTTCGGCGCGCGTCTGCAGGTTGATCATGAACGGGCCGCGCACCTGCATCGGGCTGAATACCGAGTACACACCGTAGGTGAGGCCGCGTTTTTCACGCACTTCGCTCATCAGGCGCGTGCCGAAGGCGCCGCCGCCGAGGATCTGGTTGCCCAGCGACAGTGCTGGCCAGTCAGGGTCCTGGCGAGTGATGCCCAGTTCGGCGAGCATCAGGTGGGTCTGCTTGGACGGGAAATCGATATGAGTCGCGCCCGGCTTGGGCTCTGCTGGTTCGCCAGGGCCGGCCAGTGCCGGACCCTTGGGCAGGGTGGCGGAGAGCTGCGCCGCGATGGTTTCGGCTTCACTGCGGCTGAGGTCGCCGACCAAGGCGATCACGGCATTGCCGGCAGCGTAGGCCTTGGCGTGGAAGTCGCGCAGTTGTGCCTGGCTGATACCCGGGATGCTTTCGGCGCTGCCGTCGCTGGGGTGGGCGTAGGGATGGCTGCCGTAGAGGTTGGCGAACAGCGCCTTGCCGGCCAGCTTGCCAGGGTTCTGCTTCTCGTACTCGAAGCCGGCCAGCAGCTGGTTCTTGATGCGCTTGAGGGCATCTTCGGGGAAGGTCGGCTTGCCGACCACGTCGGCGAACAGTTTCAGCGCCGGGTCGCGTTTGTCCGGGGCGCTCAGGCTGCGTAACGAGGCGATGGCCATGTCGCGGTACGAGCCGTTGCCAAAGTCGGCACCGAGCCCCTCGAAGCCTTGGGCGATCGCGGTGACGTCCTTGCCGGCCACACCCTCGTTGAGCATGGCGTTGGTCAGGGTGGCCAGCCCGGAGACGTTGCCGTCCTGGCTGCTCCCTGCGGCGAAGGTCACGCGCAGGTCGAACATCGGCAGCTCGCGGGCTTCGACGAACAAGACCCGCGCGCCTTCGGCGGTGGTCCAGTTCTGGATGTTCAGCTGGCGTCGGCTGGGGGATTTGCCGTCGAGCTCGGCCAGCGACTGCAGGGTGTTGGCCGGGCGTGCGGCGTTGCTGTCGGGCTGACCGGCGGCATTATCCGATTGCGCCGGGCGGGCCAGCAGCAGGGCCAGCGCCACGATCGCAGCCAGAATGCCGAGGCCGAACAGGGTATAGCGGGGGGCGCTGCGATCACTCATGAGCGGACTCCTCGGGCAGAACATGGGCAACGCTCAGGCGTTCGCGGGTGAAATAGGTGCGCGCGGCGTCCTGGATGTCCTGTGGAGTGACGCGCTTGAGGTCGTCCAGCTCGCTGTCGATCAGCTTCCATGAAAGGCCCACGGTTTCCAACTGACCGATGGTGGTGGCCTGGCTGCTGATCGAGTCGCGGTCGTAGACCAGGCCGGCGATGACCTGGGCACGCACGCGTTCCAGTTCTTCTGCAGTGGGTGGCGTGTTCTTGAGCTCGTCCAGCAACTGCCAGACGCCCTTCTCGACGTCGGCGAGGGTTTTCTGCTTCTGCACGTTGGGGGTGGCGGAGATCAGGAACAGGCTGTCACCCCGGGTGAAGGCGTTGTAGCTACTCGAGGCACCGGCCACCAGCTCCTGGCCGCGCTCGAGGCGTGCCGGCATGCGCGCACTGTAGCCGCCGTCGAGCAGCGCCGAGATCAGGCGCAGGGCCTGGGCGCTGCGTGGGTCCTTGGCGGTGGCCAGGCCTGGGACGTTGAAGCCGTAGATCAGGCTGGGCAGCTGGGTGCGTACGTGAAGAGTGAGCTGGCGCTGGCCGGGTTCGGCCAGTTCCAGTGGCAGTTTGGCGGGAGGAATGGCGCGTTTGGGGATGGCGGCGAAGTACTTGTTCGCCAGGCCCTTGACCTCATCGACGGTGACATCGCCCACCACCACCAGCGTGGCGTTGTTCGGTGCGTACCAGGATTCGTACCAGTGGCGCAGTTCCTCGACCTTCATCCGCTCAAGGTCGGCCATCCAGCCAATGGTCGGGGTGTGGTAGCCGCTGGCCGGGTAGGCCATGGCGCGGAACAGTTCGAAAGCCTTGGCGTTGGGCTGGTCGTCGGTGCGCAGGCGGCGCTCTTCCTTGATGACTTCGATTTCACGGCTGAACTCGTCGGCCGGCAGGCGCAGGCTGGCCAGGCGGTCGGCCTCGAGCTCCAGGGCTACCGGCAGGCGGTCGCGGGCCAGCACTTGGTAATAAGCGGTGTAGTCATCGCTGGTGAAGGCGTTTTCCTCGGCGCCGAGGTCGCGCAGGATGCGCGAGGCTTCGCCCGGACCGACCTTGGCGCTGCCCTTGAACATCATGTGCTCAAGCGCATGCGACAGACCGGTCTGGCCTGGCGTCTCGTAGCTGGAGCCGACCTTGTACCAGATCTGCGATACCACCACTGGCGCACGATGGTCTTCGCGCACTACGACCTTCAGGCCGTTGTCGAGGATGAATTCGTGGGTCGGTTGCGTATCGGCGGCCAGGGCCGCAAGCGGCAGGCAGAGCGTGCCGAGCAACAGGCCAGCGGCGCGGCGGGCTAGAGCATTCATACGATGGATAACCTGTACGACGGCCCGCGGGGTTTAGCGTAGGCGGGCCAGGAGGTGCTAGGATACTGATCCGGTTGCCTGGCGACCATGCCTGTCGCCGTTCTGGCCCACAGGACACTACGACAAAACGTTGCGCATGAACCAGCCGGCTTCAAGAGAGTCTGTTCTGCGTATAGAGAATTCCCGATGCCCAATGATGGTGCATCGCTACCCTGAGATAGCCGTCTTCCATGTTTGGTTCCAACGACGACAAGAAAGCGCCGGCCGAGGCCGGTGAAAAGAAAGGCCTGTTCGGCTGGTTTCGCAAGAAGCCGCAGCAACCTGTCGCCGAACAGCCGCAAGCCCTCGAGCAGCCCGTTAACGAGCCGGTAGCGCCAGCCACGCCCGTCGAGCAGGCCGTTGTCGCTCCGCCCGAGCCGGTTGCCGCCGATGCGCCGGTTGTGCCAGATGAAGTGCCGCCGTCGGTAGAGGCTTCCCAGGCCATACCTGCGCAGCCCATCGAGGTCGAAATCCCGGCCCCGGTGGCTGCGCCGGTCAGCAGTCTGGTACTGCCTGTCGCCGAGGAACCCGTGGCGCTGGTCCCTGACCTGGAACCGAGCGAACCGCCAGTCATTCCCGAGCGCCCTGTCGCGATCCCTGATCCTGTGGCCGCGGTTGTCGTCGAGCCTGAGCCGGTAGTTGTCACGCCCGTGGCCGAGGCGCCTGCGCCTGCACCGGTGGAGCCCCAGCCCGAGCCTGCCCTTGTCGAGCCAGAACCCGTGGTTGCCGTGGTTGCCGCTGCCGAGCAGTCCAAGCCCGGCTTCTTCGCCCGCCTCAAGCAGGGCCTGTCCAAGACCAGTGCCAGCATTGGCGAAGGTATGGCCAGCCTGTTCCTGGGCAAGAAGGTCATCGACGACGACCTGCTCGACGAGATCGAGACTCGCCTGCTCACTGCCGACGTAGGCGTCGAGGCCACTTCGCTGATCGTCCAGAATCTCACACAGAAGGTCGCCCGCAAGCAGTTGGCAGACGCCGATGCACTGTACAAGTCGCTGCAGGAAGAGCTGGCCGCGCTGCTGCGTCCGGTCGAGCAGCCTCTGAAGATCGAAGCCCAGAGCAAGCCCTATGTGATCCTTGTCGTCGGCGTGAACGGCGCAGGCAAGACCACTACCATCGGCAAGCTGGCCAAGAAGCTGCAACTCGAAGGCAAGAAGGTCATGCTCGCTGCCGGCGATACGTTCCGTGCGGCTGCGGTAGAGCAGTTGCAGGTCTGGGGCGAGCGCAACCAGATCCCGGTGATCGCCCAGCACACCGGCGCCGATTCGGCCTCGGTGATCTTCGATGCCGTGCAGGCCGCCAAGGCCCGTGGCGCCGACGTGCTGATCGCCGACACCGCCGGACGTCTGCACACCAAGGACAACCTGATGGAAGAGCTGAAGAAGGTCCGTCGGGTCATCGGCAAGCTCGACGCTGACGCGCCGCACGAGGTCCTGCTGGTGCTGGACGCGGGCACCGGACAGAACGCCATCAGCCAGGCCAAGTACTTCAACCAGAGCGTCGAGCTGACCGGCCTGGCCCTGACCAAGCTGGACGGCACTGCCAAGGGCGGTGTTATCTTCGCCCTGGCCAAGCAGTTCAGCCTGCCGATCCGCTTCATCGGGGTCGGTGAGGGTATCGACGATCTGCGCACCTTCGAGGCCGAACCCTTCGTCAAAGCCCTGTTTGCCGAGCGTGAGCACCCATGATCCGATTCGAGCAGGTCGCCAAGCGCTACCCCAATGGCCATGTCGGCCTGCATGAGCTGAGTTTCCGGGCACGCCGGGGCGAATTCCTGTTCGTCACCGGCCACTCCGGCGCGGGCAAGAGCACCTTGCTGCGCCTGCTGCTGGCGATGGAGCGCCCGACCAGCGGCAAGCTGCTGCTGGCCGGCCAGGACCTGGGTCAGATCAGCAATGCGCAGATCCCGTTCCTGCGCCGCCAGATCGGCGTGGTGTTCCAGAACCACCAACTGCTGTTCGATCGCACCGTGTTCAACAACATCGCATTGCCGCTGCAGATTCTCGGGCTGTCCAAGGCAGAGATCGCCAAGCGCGTGGATTCGGCGCTGGAGCGCGTGTCGCTGTCGGACAAGGGCGAGCTGTTCCCCGCTGACCTGTCGACCGGTCAGCAGCAGCGCGTGGGCATCGCCCGTGCCATCGTCCACCAGCCGGCGCTGCTGCTGGCGGACGAACCCACCGGTAACCTCGACCCGCGGCTGGCCGCAGAGATCATGGGCGTGTTTGAAGACATCAACCGCCTGGGCACCACGGTGCTGATCGCCAGCCACGACCTGGCGCTGATCGCGCGCATGCGTCACCGCATGCTTACGCTTCAGCGCGGACGACTGATCGGCGATGGGGAGGCCGGACAATGAGCACTACGCGTACGCCAAAGGTCTCCGAGCGCGTTGCGCCCAAGGCCGCTGACCCGAAGCCGGAAAAACAGCGCGGTGGCCATGATGACGATGGCCCGGATTTCCGCACCCTGTTGAACGCCTGGCTGGAAAGCCATCGCGCCAGCCTCGCCGACAGCCTTCGCCGCCTGGGCAAGCAGCCAATCGGCAGCTTCTTCACCTGTCTGGTGATGGCTGTGGCACTGAGCATGCCCATGGGCCTGTCGCTGCTGCTGAAGAACGTCGAGAAGCTTGGGGGTTCCTGGCAGCGCGCAGCGCAGATCTCGCTTTATCTCAAGCTCGATGCGGGTAGCAAGGAAGGAGAAGCGCTGCGCGATGAGATCAAGGGCATGCCCGGCGTGGCCGAGGCGACCTACGTCAGCCGCGAGCAGGCGCTGCAGGAGTTCCAGCAGCAATCCGGCCTGGGCGAGGCCTTGCGCGAGTTGCCGGACAACCCGCTGCCGGGTGTGGTGGTGGTCACGCCGACCGAAGTCGACAAGCCGGCGCTCGAAACCTTGCGTCAGCGCCTGTCGGAATTGCCGCGGGTCGAAGTGGCTCAGTTGGATCTGGTCTGGGTCGAGCGCCTGGCGGCGATCCTCAAGTTGGGTGACCGTTTTGTCTTCGGCCTGGCGGTCATGCTGATTTCCGCACTGCTTTTGGTAATTGGTAACACAATTCGGCTGCACATCGAGAACCGCCGTGTCGAGATCGAAGTGATCAAGCTGGTCGGCGGTACCGACAGCTACGTGCGGCGCCCCTTCCTCTACATGGGAGCCTTGTACGGCCTGGGTGCGGGCGTGTTGGCATGGGGCATCCTGGCGTTTGGCCTGAACTGGCTGAACGACGCGGTTGTCGGGCTTTCCGGGCTGTACAACAGTGACTTCGCCCTGGGCGGGGTACCGGGGTCCGATGGTCTGTCACTCTTGATTGGTGCGGTGCTCTTGGGGTATATCGGTGCTTGGATTGCGGTCGCTCGCCACCTGAACGAGCTTGCACCGCGATAATGCTTTCTTGCCAGCATTGACTTTTTTTCATCCAGGAACTTCTTTCATGGTTCCGGGGTCAATGATGGCAGTGCCCACAAGGCACGAGTCCAGTGAGTCGGAGGTACTTGAATGACCACTTCGTTGCAACCTGCCTATGCCCTGGTGCCCGGTGCGAACCTGGAAGCCTACGTGCACACGGTCAACAGCATTCCGCTGCTGACGGTCGAGCAGGAGCGTGAACTGGCCGAGCGTCTCTATTATGAGCAGGATCTTGAGGCCGCTCGGCAAATGGTGATGGCCCACCTGCGTTTCGTCGTACATATCGCCCGCAGCTATGCCGGCTACGGGTTGGCCCAGGCTGACCTGATCCAGGAAGGCAACGTCGGCCTGATGAAGGCGGTCAAGCGCTTCAACCCCGAGATGGGCGTGCGCCTGGTGTCCTTCGCCGTGCACTGGATCAAGGCAGAGATCCACGAGTTCATCCTGCGTAACTGGCGTATCGTCAAGGTCGCCACCACCAAGGCGCAACGCAAGCTGTTCTTCAATCTGCGCAGCCAGAAGAAGCGTCTGGCCTGGCTTAATAACGATGAAGTGCACCGTGTCGCCGAAAGCCTGGGCGTCGAGCCTCGGGAAGTGCGCGAGATGGAAAGCCGCCTGAGCGGTCAGGACATGGCCTTCGATCCGGCAGCCGATGCCGACGACGACAGCGCCTTCCAGTCGCCTGCGCACTACCTTGAGGATCACCGCTACGATCCTGCCATGCAGCTCGAGGATGCCGATTGGAACGACAACTCCAGCAGCAACCTGCATGAGGCACTCAGTGGCCTGGATGAGCGCAGCCGCGACATTCTCTATCAGCGCTGGCTGGCCGAGGAAAAGGCCACGCTGCACGAGCTGGCAGAGAAGTACAGTGTATCGGCCGAGCGGATTCGTCAGCTCGAGAAGAACGCGATGAGCAAGGTCAAGGCACTGATCACGATCTGATCGGCGCCCTGACTGAAAAGCCGCCTGTCCCTCGCGGGGCAGGCGGCTTTTTGTTGGTCGCATGGGACTGCAAGCGCATCAAGGCTTGCGTGCGCTCTCCAACTGCATCAGGTAACTGGTTCCCCCGAGCTGACTCATCTGCCGTCGAATCCATCCCGCTCGGCTGGCGACATAGGTGCTCGGGCGGCTGGCACTCCACTTGATCGGGCTGGGCAGCACTGCAGCGAGCTGGCTGGCCTGTTGGCGAGTGAGGCGACTGGCATCGACGCCGAAGTGATAGCGCGCCGCTGCCTGGGCACCGAATACGCCCGGACCCCATTCGGCGCTGTTGAGGTAGACCTCGAGGATCCGCTCCTTCGACCAGAACAGCTCCATCAGGCCAGTGAACCAGGCCTCCAGACCTTTGCGAAACCAGCTGCGCCCCGACCACAGGAACAGGTTCTTCGCCACTTGCTGGGAGAGCGTGCTGGCGCCGCGGATACTGCCGCCGCGCTCGTTATGTGCCAGCGCCGCCTGGATCGCGGGAATGTCGAAACCCCAGTGGTTGGCGAAGTGCTGGTCCTCGCCCGCGATAACGGCCACCTTGAGCTCGTCGGAGATCTCGTCCCAGGGCGTCCAGTCGCGCTGCAGGTCGATCGGCTCGCCACTGAACCAGGACTGCACCTTGCGTTCGACCATCAACGCAGTGCCCGGTGGTGGCACCCAGCGCAGCGCGAGCACCAGCACAATGCTGCCGGCAGCGAACCAGAGCAGTGCGCGGGCGAGACGGCGGATCAGGGATGACAGCATGTCGATAGCTTGGCCGGACCGATGGAACGGGCCATTATACAGACCCCTCTCGAGGAGTCGTCCCATGCTTCGCAGCTTCCTGATGCTCGCCGCGTTCTTTGGCTTTACGGGTGTGGCCCTGGGTGCCTTTGCCGCACACGGCTTGAAGAACCGTCTTACCGCCGATTACCTGGCGATCTTCCACACCGGCGTCACTTATCAACTGGTCCATGCCCTGGCGATCCTGGCGGTCGCGCTGCTTTCGGTACACTTGCCGGGGCGTCTGGTCGGCTGGGCGGGCGGGCTGTTCGCAGTCGGTATCCTGCTGTTCTCCGGCAGCCTTTACGTGCTGACCCTCACCGGGTTGGGCAAGCTTGGCATCATCACCCCCATCGGCGGCCTGTGCTTCCTCGCCGGCTGGCTGTGCCTGGGGCTGGCAGCCTGGCGCCTGGGCTGACCAAGCGGTCGGGAATCGCGACTAATGGCGTGTGTCGCCCTTGGGTTGCAAGGCTGATCGGGGCTAGAATGCGGGCCCCAATGAACGATGGTGGCCGTGCGCATGCGCATTCAACTGAACGGTGAACCTTACGAACTGCCTGCGGGCGAGAGCGTCGCGGCCCTGCTGGGCCGGCTGGAGCTGGTCGGGCGTCGTGTGGCGGTGGAGCTGAACCTGGACATCGTGCCGCGCAGCCAGCACGAAAGCACCCTGTTGAACGAGGGTGACCAGGTCGAAGTGGTCCACGCCATCGGTGGCGGCTGACGCTTCTGCCGTGCCCCACCCGCAAGTCCCGCAACCTTTCCAGAGGAACAACGATGAGCAACGTTCGTAGCGACAAGCCCTTCACCCTGGCCGGACGCACTTTCCAGTCGCGCCTGCTGGTCGGCACCGGCAAGTACCGTGACATGGAAGAAACCCGCCTGGCCATCGAAGCCTCGGGTGCCGAGATTGTCACCGTCGCCGTGCGCCGTACCAACCTCGGCCAGAACCCGGGCGAGCCGAACCTGCTCGATGTGCTGCCGCCGGACCGCTATACCATTTTGCCGAACACCGCCGGTTGCTATGACGCCGTCGAAGCCGTACGCACCTGCCGCCTGGCCCGTGAGCTGCTCGATGGCCACAACCTGGTGAAGCTGGAAGTGCTGGCCGACCAGAAGACTCTGTTCCCCAACGTGATCGAAACCCTCAAGGCTGCCGAAGTGCTGGTCAAGGACGGTTTCGACGTGATGGTCTACACCAGCGACGATCCGATCATCGCCCGTCAACTGGCCGAAGCCGGCTGTATCGCCGTGATGCCGCTGGCGGGCCTGATCGGTACCGGGCTCGGGATCTGCAACCCCTACAACCTGCAGATCATCCTGGAAGAGTCCAAGGTGCCGGTACTGGTCGACGCCGGTGTAGGTACCGCCTCCGACGCCACCATTGCCATGGAAATGGGTTGCGAAGCCGTGCTGATGAACTCCGCTATCGCGCACGCCCAGCAGCCGGTGATGATGGCCGAAGCGATGAAGCACGCCATCGTCGCCGGTCGCATGGCCTATCTGGCCGGGCGTATGCCGAAGAAACTCTATGCCAGCGCCTCGTCGCCGCTGGATGGTCTGATCAAGTAAGAGCCCCTGATGACTGAATCGCAAGAAACGCCGATCACCGCTGAAGGCGAAGAGCGCCCGCACCGCCGCATCAAGAGTTTCGTGATGCGCGCAGGCCGCATGACTGAAGGCCAGCAACGTGGCCTTGATCAGGGTGGCCCGCTGTTTATCCTGCCCCTGGCCGACAGCCCGGTGGATTATGACCAGGTGTTCGGCCGCTCGGCACCGCGCACCCTGGAGATCGGCTTCGGCATGGGGCACTCCCTGCTGGAGATGGCCGCTGCTTCGCCTGAGCTGGACTTCATTGGCGTGGAAGTGCACCGCCCGGGTGTTGGCGCGCTGCTCAACGGCGTGTTGACTCAAGGGCTGAAGAACCTGCGGGTGTACGACTGCGATGCCATCGAGGTGCTCAACCGCTGCGTGGCCGACAACAGCCTCGATCGCCTGATGCTGTTCTTCCCCGATCCCTGGCACAAGGCGCGCCATCACAAGCGCCGCATCGTCCAGCCCGAGTTCGCCGAGTTGGTACGGCGCAAACTCAAGGTCGGCGGTGTGTTCCACATGGCCACCGACTGGGAGCCCTATGCCGAGCACATGCTGGACGTGATGAAGGTCGCGCCGGGCTACCGTAACCAGGCGGCTGACGGCGCTTACGTGCCGCGGCCTGAAGAGCGGCCGATCACCAAGTTCGAGCGTCGCGGCGAGCGGCTCGGGCATGGCGTCTGGGATTTGAAGTTCGAGAAGCTGGACTGATCGAAAAAACGCCCTGAGAAGGGCGTTTTTCATTTGGCTGGCCTGTACGCGTGGGTTAACCGCGACGATCCGCCACCACGCCGATGAGCACCAGCACCACCAGCAGCACCGGCGCCAGCGCATAGTTGTTGAATTGCGCCAGCGCCTTCACCACCCAGGGCGTGGCATAGATCAGCGCCGCGCCGCTGCCGATCATCACCAGCAGCGCCATGAAAGGCACGCGCAGGGCGCCAGCGAGGCCCCCCAGGCGCTGATCGACCCAGCCTTTGAGGTCGGTGCCGAACAACACCAGCAAACACCCCACGAGCGCCAGCGAAATTTCTGACAGGTTGCTGCGGCTCCAGCGGGAAACGGTCGAGAGCAGGTCAAGTACCAGGTCCATGGGTCATCCTTAATTCAAGAAGTACTGCAGCAGGTCGTTGAGGAACAACTGGCCCCGCGGTGTCGCCGCCAGTCGATCGGGTTCGACCTGCAGTAGGCCCTTTTGTTCGGCAGCGCGGCGTGCTTCTGCCAACTGTGCCAGCGGCAGGCCGGTGCGTCGGGTGAAGAGTTCGGCCTCCACGCCATCGGTCAGGCGCAGGGCATTCATCAGGAATTCGAACGGCAGCTCATCGGCGGGCAACAGCTTCTCGCCGGCTTTGAAGGGCTTCGCCGGGTTGAGGTAGTCCTTGGGCAGGCGGGTCTTCCAGGTGCGCAGGATACGCCCGTCGGGGAACGACAGCTTGCCGTGCGCTCCCGCACCGATGCCGATGAAGTCGCCAAAGCGCCAGTAGTTGAGATTATGCCGTGCTGCGCGTCCTGGCTGGGCGTAGGCCGAAACTTCGTACTGGTGGTAGCCATGTTCGGCCATCAACGCTTGGCCGGCCTCCTGGATGTCCCAGAGGATGTCGTCCTCGGGCAGCTCGGGCGGCTGGTTCCAGAATACGGTGTTCGGTTCCAGGGTGAGCTGGTACCACGACAAGTGCGTAGGCGCGAGTGCGATGGCCTGGCCCAGGTCACCCAGCGCCTCGTCCAGCGACTGGTCCGGCAGGCCGTGCATCAGGTCCAGGTTGAAGTTGTCGAAACCTGCTGCGCGGGCCATGTCTGCAGCGCGCACGGCCTCATCGCCGTTGTGGATGCGCCCGAGCTTTTCGAGCTTGCTCGGCTGGAAGCTCTGCACACCTATGGATAGACGGTTGATGCCGGTCTGGCGGTAGGCCTTGAACTTGTCCTGCTCGAAGGTGCCGGGGTTGGCTTCGAGGGTGATCTCGATGTCCGGGGCGAACGGGATCCGTTGCTCGATGCCTTGCAGCAGGCGCCCCAGCGAGGCGGCACTGAACAGGCTTGGCGTGCCGCCGCCGAAGAAGATCGTGCTGATCTGGCGGCCCTGCACCGCAGGCAGTTCCTGGTCCAGGTCGGCGAGCAGGGCGTCGATGTAGTCGTCTTCGGGCAGCGTCGGGCCGGCCTGGTGCGAGTTGAAGTCGCAATAAGGGCACTTGCGCACGCACCAGGGGATGTGGATGTACAGCGACAGCGGCGGGCGCTCTGGAAGGATCAGGCCCGCCGGCTGCAGGGACGGCTGTTCGGTCATGCCAGGCCCAGACGCTGACGCAGCAAGGCCATGGCGCGGGCGCGATGGCTGAGCTGGTTCTTCTCGAGCGGTGCGAGGTCGGCGCTGGAGCAGTTTCGCTCCGGTACCCAGAACAGTGGGTCGTAGCCGAAGCCATGGTCGCCGCTGGCCTCGAACAGGATGCGACCGTGCCACAGGCCTTCGCAGAGAATCGGCAGAGGGTCGTCGGCATGGCGCACCAGGGCCAGGACGCAGACGAACTGCGCGCCGCGCTGCTCCTCGGGCACGTCCTTCAGGGCATCGAGCAGCTTGGCGTTGTTCGCCGCATCACCCTTGCCGTCGGCGTAGCGAGCCGAGTAGATGCCCGGTGCGCCGCCCAGGAAGTCCACCGCCAGGCCCGAGTCGTCGGCCAGTGCCGGCAGACCGGAAAGGCGCGCGGCGTTGCGGGCCTTGAGAATGGCGTTCTCGACGAACGACAGGCCGGTCTCCTCCGGCTCGACCTGGCTGAATTCGCCGATCGAGCGCAGTTGCACGGAGCCGCCAAGCATGGCCTGGAGTTCTTTCAGTTTGCCGGCATTGTGGCTGGCCAATACGAGTTGCTGGAAATTCATCATTCGCCTGGGAACACTTCCTGGTTGAAGCTGAGTGTGTGGCTGAGGCCGCCGGTTTCGATGTTGAGGTCGAAGGTCAGGGTTTCAGCCTGTGCGATCTTGAACTGGGCGATGTAGTACACCGCACCTTGGTCGGTGATCTGCCTGAACGACAGCGGGCTGCTGCGGCCGGTGAGGTCCTTGACCGTGCCGCTGACCACCGCCGTGCCAGGCTTGCCGGCCTTGAGCACAGCGATGTTGAGCACGCCCTGATTCTTGCTGCGGACAAGGCCGGTGGCTGCGGCGATGTCCGGTTGCAGCATGCTCGAAGTGAAAGCGCTGTAGTGCACCGTGACGTCGCCGAAGTCCTGCTTGCGCTCGGGACGGACGGCATCGGCAGCCAGCACTGGCCAGGCCACGCACAGGCTGATCAGCAAGAGAGCGAGACGACGCATGGTGCCATTCCTCCGATAGGTGGATCAGACCGCGACCTGGTGCTCCTGCAGCCCAGGACTGCTGACCCGATAGATGCCGATCTCTCCCAGAAGATTAGGCCAAAGCCGACCGCCCCACCCGTTGCGGTGACGGTTGTCGACGGCCAGGCGATCGATCACCTTGGCATTGCGCTCGTGGCACAGGTTCTCGAAGTCTTCGAAGGTGCAGAAGTGGATGTTCGGGGTGTTGTACCAGGTGTAGGGCATGAAGTCCGACACCGGCATGCGTCCTTTGGTGGCCAGGTACCAACGGCAGCGCCAGTGGCCGAAATTGGGGAAGGTGATGATGCACTGGCGGCCTACCCGCAGCATCTCGTCGAGAATGCGGTCGGGGTATTCCACGGCCTGCAGGGCCTGGGTCATGACCACCACGTCGAAGCTGTTGCTGGCAAAGTTGCCCAGGCCCTTGTCCAGGTCTTGCTCGATGACGTTGACGCCCTTGTTTACGCACTCGGCGATGTTGTCGGCGTCGATCTCCAGGCCATAGCCGGTGACGTTCTTGCGATCACGCAGCGAGGCCAGCAGTTCGCCATTGCCGCAGCCCAGGTCGAGTACCCGGCTGCCGGCGGGGATCCAGTCGTGGATGATTTCCAGGTCGGCTCTCATGCGGTCCTCAGAGGGTGATGCGGTTCATGTAGTTCGCGAAACCCTGCATGTAGCGCGGGGTCGGGATGAGGAAGGCGTCGTGGCCGTAGGGCGAGTCGATGTCCAGGTAGCAGACGTTCTTGCGCGCAGCCATCAGGGCATCGACGATCTCGCGCGAGCGTGCTGGCGAGAAGCGCCAGTCGGTGGTGAACGACATGATGCAGTAATGTGCGGTGACATGCGCCAGCGTGGCGGCCAGGTCGCCATCGTGGGCGGCGGCCGGGTCGAAGTAGTCCAGCGCCTTGGTCATCAGCAGGTAGGTGTTGGCATCGAAGCGCCCCGAAAACTCCTCGCCCTGGTAGCGCAGGTAGCTCTCGACCTGGAACTCGACGCTGTGGAAGTCGTAGTTGAGCTTGTCGCTCTTGAGCTCCCGGCCGAATTTCTCGCCCATCGAGTCGTCGGACAGGTAGGTGATGTGCCCGACCATGCGCGCCAGCATCAGCCCGCGCTTGGGGATCACGCCCTGGTCCTGGAACGAACCGCCGTGGAACTCGGGGTCGGTGAGGATGGCCTGGCGTGCCACTTCGTTGAAGGCGATGTTCTGGGCCGACAGCTTGGGCGCCGAGGCGATGTCCACGCAGTGGCGCACGCGATCGGGGTAGGTGATGGTCCACTGCAGCGCCTGCATGCCGCCCAGGCTACCGCCGACGATGGCGGCCCAGGTCTGGATGCCGAGGCGATCGGCCAGGCGGGCCTGGCTGTGTACCCAGTCTTCCACGGTCAGGACCGGGAAGTCCGCGCCATAGGGCTTGCCGGTAGCCGGGTTGAGGCTGCTCGGGCCAGTGCTGCCATTGCAGCCGCCGAGGTTGTTCAGGCTGACCACGAAGAAGCGGTTGGTGTCGATCGGCTTGCCCGGGCCGATGCAACTGTCCCACCAGCCCGGCTTGCGGTCGGTGGCGGCATGGTAGCCGGCGGCGTGGTGGTGACCGGACAGTGCGTGGCAGATCAGCACGGCATTGCTGGCGCTGGCGTTGAGCTGGCCATAGGTTTCGTAGATGAGTTCGTACGAGGCCAGCGCGCGGCCACAGGCCAGGGCCAGCGGTTCATCGAACCGGGCGATCTGGGGGGTTACCAGACCGACGGAATCTTCGGGAAAGACAGTGGACATCGACCCTGCTCACGCTTGACGGAAGCGTAAGTCTAAAGAGCGCTACCCCCAGCGGCAAGCAAAGGCTGCCGCTGGATGACGCGGTGGTTCAGATCATCCGCCACAGCTGTTCCGGCATGCCGGCATAGGCAGCCAGTTGTGGCATCAGGAACGACTGGATCACCTGGATGGCGATGAAGGCGAAGATCGGCGAAATGTCCATGCCGCCGAGGTTGGGCACCAGGCGGCGGAACGGCGCCAGCACTGGCTCGCTGATCTGGTAGGCCAGTTCGGCGGCGGGGTTGTGGCTGTTCGGCGCGACCCACGAGACGATCACCATGACGATCATCGCGACCCAGAAAATCTTCAGGAACAGCGAGGTGATGCCGAGAATCGCCCACATCAGCAGGTGCAGGATGTCGCCGAAGGTGCCGTAGGTGACCATCAGCACGAAGGCCATCAGCAGCGCCTGGATCACGATCGCCAGCAGCAGCGAAGAGGTGTCCAGGCCAGCGATGCTGGGAATGACCCGGCGGATCGGCTTGAGCAGCGGTTGGGTGGCGCGCACGGCGAACTGGCTCAGCGGGTTGTAGAAGTCGGCCTTGACCAGTTGCAGCACGAAGCGCAGCAGGACGATCACCAGGTACAGGCTGACCAGGGTTTGCACCACGAAGATCGCGGCGTCGGACAGTGCATTCATCGACAGCTCCTTATTTGCCCAATTGTTCGGCCAGCTCGGCGGAGCGCGTGGCCGCAGCCTGCAGCGCCTGCTCGACGATGGCCTCGAAACCGTTGGCCTGGAACGACTTGATCGCCGCTTCGGTCGTGCCGGCCGGCGAGGTCACGCGGCGGCGCAGTTCGGCGGCATCGACATCGCTGGCAACCGCCATGTGCGCGGCGCCCAGGGCCGTCTGCAGGGTCAGTTGCGAGGCGGTTTCACGCGGCAGACCGAGCTTCTCGCCGGCAGCGGTCATGGCCTCGATCAGCAGGAAGAAATACGCCGGGCCGCTGCCGGAGACCGCAGTCACGGCGTCCAGTTGTTGCTCCTGTTCCAGCCACAGGGCGGTGCCGACCGCAGTCAGCAGTTGCTCTGCCTGCTGGCGTTGTTCGCCGGAGACCTGAGCGGTGGCGTACAAGCCGCTGGCACCTTGGCGCAGCAGCGATGGCGTGTTGGGCATGCAGCGCACCACCGGGATTTCGCCCAGCCAGCTCTGCAGGCTCTGGCAGGTGATGCCGGCAGCGATGGAGACCACCAGTTGGCCCGGCGCCAGGGTTGGTTTCAGGGTCTCGCACACGGCTTTCATGACCTGTGGCTTGACCGCCAGCACGATCACGTCCACGCCATCGATGGCCTGGGCGTTGCTTTCGAAGGTTTCGATGCCGTGCTCGGCCTTGATCCGGGCGCGGGTCTCGGCACCCGGGTCGCTGGCGCGGATCTGCGCGGCGTCCAGGCCCTGGGCGCGCAGGCCGCCGATCAGGCTGGCGGCCATGTTGCCGGCGCCGATGAAGGCAATACGAGTCTTGCTCATGTCAGGTCCTTGAAGGAGAGAGTGAGTAAAGCATGGAATCAGGGCTGGCCGTAGTCGCGGGCGCCGAACAGGGCGGTGCCGATACGGACCCAGGTCGCACCCTGGGCGATGGCCGCTTCCAGGTCGTGGCTCATGCCCATGGACAGCGTGTCCAGGCCAAGGCCCAGATTTTCCTGTAACTGGCGCAGGCGGGCGAAGGCGGCCTCCTGGGTAGCGCGGTCGTCGCTGGGCTCGGGAATCGCCATGAGCCCGCGCAGACGCAGGTTGGGCAGTTCGGCCACGGCCTGGGCCAGTGCCGGCAGATCGGCCGGGGTGCAGCCGGATTTGCTGTCTTCGCCGCTGACGTTCACCTGCAGGCAGACGTTCAGCGCTGGCAGGCCGCTGGGGCGCTGCTCGCTCAGGCGTTGGGCGATTTTCAGGCGATCCACGCTGTGTACCCAGTCGAAGTGTTCGGCAATGGCCTTGGTCTTGTTCGACTGGATGGGGCCGATGAAGTGCCAGATCAAGGGCAGGTCGCGCAATTCATCTTGCTTGGCCAGGGCTTCCTGCAGGTAGTTTTCGCCGACGTCGCGTACGCCAGCGGCGTGGATTTCGCGAATGGCGCTGGCGGGTTTGGTCTTGCTCACGGCCAGCAGGTGCACGCTGGCGGTGTCGCGTCCAGCGGCTCGGGCCGCGTTGTCGATGCGTTCGCTGATAGCGCGAAGGTTGTCTGCTAGGGTGGACATGGATCGATGCCGGCAGCTCAGTGGTGTGCGGCATTCTACCTGCTTGATGGCCTTTGGGGAGTCTCATGGATGTGACCGACCTGTTGGCCCGGGCCGTGGCAGCGGGGGCTTCGGACCTGCACCTGGCTGCGGGCGAGGCGCCGCTGTGGCGCCTGGATGGCGAATTGCAGCGCCTGGCGTTGCCTGCTTTGCAAAGCGAAATGATCGAGAAAGGCTTGGCAGCCTGGCTCGATGCTGATCAGCGGCGCCTGTGGCTGGCGGCTGATGAAATCGATCTGGCCCTTGATCTGCCTGGGCTTGGCCGTTTTCGTCTGAACCTGTACCGGCAGTATCGGGGATTGGCCGCAAGCCTGCGGCTGATACCTGCACAGATGCCAACGGTCGAAGAACTCGACCTCATGGAAGTGTATCGAGTCATTGCCCAGTGCCGTGATGGTCTGGTGCTGGTGGGTGGTCCGACCGGCAGTGGCAAGTCCAGCACCCTGGCTGCGTTGATCGCGCAGATTGATCGTGAGCGCTCAAACCACATCCTCACATTGGAAGATCCGGTCGAATTCGTGCACCGCGCCGAGCGCTGCCTGATCACTCAGCGCGAGATCGGCCGCCACAGTCGCGATTTTGCCCAGGGGTTGCGCAGTGCCCTGCGCCAGGATCCGGATGTGATCATGATCGGGGAATTGCGTGACCTGGATACCATTCGTCTGGCGCTGCGAGCGGCGCAGACCGGGCATCTGGTGCTGGCCACGGTGCATACGCGAACAGCGGCGAGCAGCATCGATCGCCTGGTGGACGTGTTCGCCGCCGAAGAGAAGCCGCTGGTGCGCGCCATGTTGGCCGAGTCGTTGCGTCTGGTGGTGGCGCAGGTGCTGGTGCGTCGGGTGGGTGGTGGCCGGGTGGCGGCGCGGGAGGTATTGGTGGCGACGCCAGCGGTGCGCAACCTGATTCGCGAAGGGCGGATGGCGCAGTTGCAGTCGGTGATGCAGACCGGCACGGCGCAGGGGATGGCGACGATGGAAGGGGCGATGCAGGCGTTGACGAAGCGGGGAGTGATCGACGGGGCAGGGTGAAACTGCTGGCCTCTTCGTGGGTTTGCCCGCGAAGAGGCCAGCGAGAGAAACCTACATCAACGCTTGGCCAGCCGCAGCGCCTCCTGCTCCTTGGGCAGCACGCGCTTGGCAACCACATAATGCTTCTGCCAGTACGGCTTCTCGAGGCTGTCGATGCTCACCCGCTTGCCGGTGCGCGGCGCGTGGATGAAGCGGTCGTTGCCAAGGTAGATGGCAACGTGATTGACCCGACGGCTCTTGATGTTGAAGAAGATCAGGTCGCCGGGCTTGAGGTCATCCCGCGCCACTTTCACGCCATGCCCTTGGGCCATGGCGTTCGAGGTGCGCGGCAGATCGACGTCGGCGACATCGTTGAAGGCGTACTTGACCAGCCCGCTGCAGTCGAATCCCTTGCCAGGCGTGCTACCGCCCCAGCGGTAGGGGGTGCCGAGCACGTTGACGGCACGGCTGAGTACTTCGCTGCTCTGCTTGGGCGACATCGCCGCCACTTTCAGCGCGTGGTTCTTCGCGGCATTTGCCGGACGCGCACGCAGGCTGACCTGCTTGGCGGGGGTGCGTTTCACGGAAACATCGGCGTTGGAGGTGTAGCCAGTGAATCCGTTGGGGAGTCGTTGCTCACGGTTGGTGGCGTGGGCGGCCAGGGGTAACAATAGGCAGAGGGTCAGCCATGTCTTGAAGAAAGGCGGCATAGTTGAAGCTCTTTATGGATGTTTATAGATGTTGGCGCGCAACTTTATAACAGCTTTTTGATCAAAATCTGATCCGTTGGTCGTGTGGCTGGGTACCATACGTCGGGGCAAAACGAAAAAGTCACATTTTTCGTTAGAAAATTTTCGGCTATCCCACGAGGGTTTTGAATGAATACGTATCAACAGGGTGCGCCGCTTCATGACACGCACAGCAAGGTCATCGGGTACCTGCTGTGAATCTTCGGCTTCACCGGCTCGCACCGTTTCTACTACGGCAAGCCGATCACCGGGACGATCTGGTTCTGCACGCTGGGCTTGCTGGGTATCGGCTGGCTGATCGACCTGTTCCTGATCCCGTCCATGGACCGCGAGGCTGACCTGCGGTTCCAGCCAGGGCCGGTGAACTACAGCGTGGCGTGGGTGCTGCTGACGTTCCTGGGTATTTTCGGCATTCACAGGCTTTACCAGGGCAAGTGGATCAGCGCACTGATCTACCTGTTTACTGGCGGCCTGTTCCTGATTGGCGTGCTGTATGACTTCTGGACCCTCAACACCCAGGTGTCCGAGGTCAATGGCAAGCAGCGCTGACTCCGTCAGAAAAAAGGCCTTGTCGCAGTGCGGCAAGGCCTTTTTCGTTACTGGCGGGTCTGTCGCTGCTGCAGCAGCAGGTTGCTGAAACCTGCTCCGGCCAGCTGTTTCTGTGCCACGGTCAGTTGTTCACGGTTGCTGAACGGACCGACCAGTACGCGGTACCAGGTTTCTTCCTTCACCGTCCCCGATTCCACCTTGACCACCTGGCCGAGCAGGATGATCTGCGCACGTACCTTGTCGGCATCGGCTTCCTTGCGGAACGAACCGGCCTGAAGGAAGAACTGCGTGGTCGCTGCAGGCTTGATCACTGGTGGAGCCGGTGGCGGCGTCTGCCCCGACAGCGCAGCCTGGGCTCGGGCCGTGTCGATCTTCGCGGCTTCGGCAGGAGTGACCGGCGTGACCGGCTGGGCCGGCACGGGCGGCGTCTTCTCCGGCACCGCTTCAGGCGGCACGATCACTTCCGACTCTGGCAGCAGGGTGTAGAAGTCGTACTTGGGCTTGATCGGCTGCGGCGTGGTCGGCGTGCTGCCTTTGGCCGCCTCGGCGACCTTGGCGGGCTTCTGCTGTTCAGGCTTGGCACGCTTGATGTCGTCGCCGCCGGGCTCGAGCTTCATCAGGAAAACGATGAATGCGCCTACGGTCAGGCCGACCGCCAGCCACACCCAGCCCGGGATCGGCTGTTTGGCGGGTGGCTGGTGACGGCTGGCGCCGCGCTTGGGCGCGGGTTTTTTCTTGGCAGCCAACTTACATGCGCTCCAGGGTTTCCAGGCCGAGCAGCTCCAGGCCCTGCTTGAGAGTACGGCCGGTCAGCGCGGCGAGACGCAGGCGGCTCTGCTGCTGTTCGACGGTTTCGGCGGTGAGGATCGGGCAGTTCTCGTAGAAGCTGGAGAACAGGCCGGCCAGGTCGTAGAGGTAGCTGCACAGCACGTGTGGGGTGCCTTTTTCGGCGACGTTGTTCAGCGTTTCGCCGAACTGTGCCAGGCGAGCCGCCAGGTCCTGCTCGTGGGCAGCCTGCAGCACGATGTCGCCCTCGACTTCGTCGAAGCCCTTGCCCAGCTTGCGGAACACACCGGCCACGCGGGTGTAGGCGTAGAGAAGGTAGGGCGCGGTGTTGCCTTCGAAGTTGAGCATCAGTTCGAAGTTGAAGCTGTAGTCGCTGGTACGGTGCTTGGACAGGTCGGCGTACTTCACCGCGCCGATCCCGACCACTTCACCGATGTGGCGCAGCTCGTCCTCGGCCAGGCTCGGGTTCTTTTCCTTGACCAGCGCGTAGGCGCGCTCCTTGGCTTCGCTCAGCAGGTCGATCAGCTTCACGGTGCCGCCGTCGCGGGTCTTGAACGGACGGCCATCGGCGCCGTTCATGGTGCCGAAGCCCATGTGCTCCATTTTCATCGGGTGCCCGACGAAGCCGGCGCGGCGAGCCACTTCGAACACCTGGTTGAAGTGCAGCGCCTGGCGTTGGTCGACGAAGTACAGGGCGCGATCGGCCTTGAGCACATTGCTGCGGTAGCGCACCGCAGCCAGGTCGGTGGTGGCGTACAGGTAGCCGCCGTCGGCCTTTTGCACGATCACCGGCAGTGGCTCGCCTTCGGTGTTCTTGAACTCTTCCAGGAACACGCACTGCGCGCCCTGGCTTTCGACCAGCAGACCCTTGGCCTTGAGGTCGGCGACCACGTTGGCGAGGTCGGCGTTGTAGGCACTTTCGCCCATCACGTCGGCCATGGTCAGCTTGACGTTGAGCAGTTCGTAGGTCTTCTGGCAGTGCGACAGCGAGATATCCTTGAAGCGCGTCCACAGCGCCATGCACTCGGGGTCGCCGGCTTGCAGCTTGACCACCAGGCCACGAGCGCGGTTGGCGAAGTCTTCCGATTCGTCGAAGCGCTTCTTCGCCGCGCGGTAGAAGTTTTCCAGGTCCGACAGCTCGTCGCTGGTGATGGGGTTTTCTTCCAGGTAGGCCAGCAGCATGCCGAACTGGGTGCCCCAGTCGCCCACGTGGTTCTGGCGGATCACCTCGTCGCCGAGGAATTCCAGCACGCGCGCGACGCTGTCGCCGATGATGGTCGAGCGCAGGTGGCCGACGTGCATCTCCTTGGCCAGGTTTGGCGCCGACATGTCGATGACCACTTTTTCCGCTGCGCCGGCCTTGCGCACGCCCAGGTGGGCATCTGCAAGTGCCGCCTCCAGGCGATTGGCCAGGGCGTCGGTGTTCTGGAAGAAGTTGAGGAAGCCGGGGCCGGCGATCTCGACCTTGCTGATGTCGGCGCTGGCAGGCAGGGCGGCGATCAGCTTGTCGGCCAGGTCGCGCGGCTTCATGCCTGCCGGCTTGGCCAACATCATGGCGATGTTGCTGGCGAAGTCGCCGTGGGTCTTGTCGCGGGCGTTTTCCACCTGGATCGCCGGCGTCAGGCCTTCAGGCAACACACCTTCGTTGACGAGTTGGGTGAGGGCTTGCTGGATCAGCTGGCGAATGGTGTCTTTCATCGGGTTCTCTTTTCGACCGCAAGCGCGGTGCAGCGCTTCGATGCGCAGGTGGAAAAACGGAACATTATCCGTGGCCGGGGCTTGATTGCCAACCTTTACGGCTCGCTCAGGATTGCGCTGGCTTTCAGGGATTCAGTAGAGATCGACCGGGTCCACATCCAGCGACCAGCGCACCTGCCGTCCCGACGGCATCTGTTCCAACACTAGCAACCAGCTACTGATCAGTCGATGCAGCGGCGCCCGGGCATTGGCCTGGATCAACAGCTGCGCGCGGAAACGGCCGGCACGGCGCTCCATGGGGGCTGGTACCGGGCCGAGCAGCTCGATGCCGCTCAAGCCCTGCTCTGCCAGCACACCCTCGGCGGCGGCGCAGGCCTCGTCGAGAAAGGCTTCCGCCTGCCCTGGCTTGTGCGCTTCGGCGCGCAGCAGGGCCAGGTGCGAGAAGGGCGGCAGACCGGCGGCGCGCCGCTCGCTCAGGGCTTGCTCGGCGAAGGCGAAATAGCCTTGCTCGGTCAGTTGCACCAGCAGTGGATGCTCGGCCAGGTGGGTCTGCACGATCACCTTTCCAGGCTCCTCGGCCCGCCCGGCTCGGCCTGCGACCTGCACGATCAGCTGCGCCATTCGCTCGCTGGCGCGGAAATCACCCGAGAACAGTCCACCATCGGCATCGAGGATGGCCACGAGGGTTACCCGTGGAAAGTGATGCCCCTTGGCCAGCATCTGGGTGCCGACCAGAATGCTCGGCTGGCCGCGCTGGATGGTGGTGAACAGGTGGTGCATGGCGTCCTTGCGCGAGGTGCTGTCGCGGTCCACGCGCAGGACGGGGTAATCGGGGAACAGGGTCTTCAGGCGCTCTTCGGCGCGCTCGGTTCCGGCGCCGACCGGGCGCAGGTCGACGTGGGCGCACTGCGGGCATTGCAGGGGCAGGCGTTCGTCGTAACCACAGTGGTGACAGCGCAACACGCCGGAGCGCTGATGCACGGTCATGCGTGCATCGCAGCGCGGACACTCCGACAGCCAGCCACAGTCGTGACACAGCAGCGTCGGGGCGAAGCCGCGGCGGTTGAGGAACACCAGCACTTGCTGGCCGGCTGCCAGGGTCTGGCCGATCGCCTGTTGCAGTGGGCCACTGATGCCGCTGTCCAGCGGCAGGCTGCGCACATCCAGGCGCATGAAGCGCGGCGGGCGGGCGCCGCCGGCGCGCTGGTTCATGCGCAGCAGGCCGTAGCGCCCGCTGTGGGCGTTGTGCAGGCTTTCCAGCGAAGGTGTCGCCGAGCCCAGCAGGATCGGGATGTTCTCCTGGTGCGCGCGTACCACGGCCAGGTCGCGGGCGTGATAGCGCAGCCCTTCCTGTTGTTTGTAGGAGCCGTCGTGCTCTTCGTCGATGATGATCAGGCCCGGGTTCTTCATGGGCGTGAACAGTGCCGAACGTGTGCCGATGATGATGTCGGCCTCGCCATCGCGGGCAGCGAGCCAGGCATCCAGGCGCTCGCGGTCGTTGACTGCCGAGTGCAGCAGGGCGATGCGGGCATTGAAGCGCTGCTCGAAGCGCGCCAGGGTCTGCGGGCCGAGGTTGATCTCGGGGATCAGGATCAGTGCCTGCTTGCCGGCCTCCAGGGTTTCGCGAATCAGCTGCAGGTAGACCTCGGTCTTGCCGCTGCCGGTGACACCGGCCAGCAGGAAGGCGTGGAAGCTGCCGAAGCCTGCGCACACGGCCTGGAAGGCGGCGCTCTGCTCCTCGTTGAGCGGCAGTTCCGGCTGGGCCAGCCAGCGGTCATGGCGTGGCGTCGGCAGGTGCCGGCGCACCTCGACCTGCACCAGTTCCTTGGCCAGCAGCAGGTCGAGGCTATCTTTGTTCAGGCCGAGTTTGGCCAGCACGCTGTGGGCTACGCCATGAGGGTGCTGGGCGAGGGTCTGCAAGGCCTCTTTCTGGCGCGGTGCCCGGGCGATACGTGGGTCGTCCAGGCGCGCGCCGGGGGTGGCATGCCAGAAACGCTCCTGGCGCACTTCGGCTGCTTCGCCCTGACGCAGCAACACCGGCAATGCCCAGCTCAGGGTGTCGCCCAGGCTGTGCTGATAGTAGTGGGCGGTCCACAGGCACAGCTTGAACAGTGCCGGAGGCAGCGGCGAGACCGGGTCGAGCAGCATGCTCGCTGGCTTGAGCTTGTCGGCGGGGACTTCGCTCTGCTCGCAGACCTCCACCAGCACGCCGATCATCTCGCGACGGCCGAACGGTACGCGGATGCGCATGCCGGGTGTCAGTTGCTGGCGTGCCATGGCGGCCGGGGCCCGGTAGTCGAACAAGCGACGCAGGGGCGAGGGCAGGGCAAGGCGCAGGATGACGTCGGACACGCGGCAGGTCTTCGTAGCTGGTCGGGAATCGCACGAGCCTAGCAGACGACGGCCGGTGCAAGCGACAACTTGCGCTGGCCTGACGGTCTGGTATTATTCGCCGCCTAATTACGTGCGGTATTCAACAATTGGTGTTGGGTGGCGGCACGCAGCTCGAGGAAGTGACCATGAAAGCCGATATTCATCCGAACTACGAAGCAGTTGCTGTCACCTGCAGCTGCGGCAACAAATTCGAAACCCGTTCGACCCTGGGCAACACCCTGGCGATCGACGTTTGCAACCTCTGCCACCCGTTCTACACCGGTAAGCAGAAAGTCCTGGACACCGGTGGTCGCGTACAGAAGTTCGCCGATCGCTTCGGTATGTTCGGTACCAAGAAGTAATCATGCGCACGGCGAGCCCTTCGGGTTTCGCATTGCTGCAAAAGAAGGCGCCCCTCGTGGGCGCCTTTTTTGTGGGCGCAATCTGGCATGTTTCCGCGCAGGCCTTCTGCCCGGTGCCCGAGGCCGTGCAGCCAGTGACGGTGCGTCAGGTCGTCGATGGCGATACCGTGCGTCTGGGGGATGGCCGCAGCGTGCGGCTGATTGGCATCAATGCACCTGAGATCGGGCGCAAAGGTCGCACCAGCGAACCCTATGCCGAAGCGGCCAGGCGACGGCTGGAGGCACTGGTGCAGGCCAGTGATGGCCGGGTGGGGCTGGTGCCGGGTGTGGAGCCCAGGGACAAGTACGGGCGCACCTTGGCGCACCTCTATGGCCGTAATGGCGACAATCTTGAGGCGCAGTTGCTCAGTGAAGGCTTGGCCTATCGCGTTGCGGTGGCACCCAACGTGCGTCTGGTTGGTTGCCAGCAACAGGCCGAACAGGCCGCACGCACAGGTAGGCTCGGGCTCTGGCGGCAGTCACCTATCATCGCAGCGGGGCGCCTGAGGCAATCCGGGTTCGCTGTGATCGGCGGCAGGGTGAGCGCGATCGATCACAATCGAGGAGGCGTCTGGCTGGAGCTTGACGAGGCTGTGGTGCTGCAGGTTCCCGCTCGTCTGCAACGCGCCTTCCCCGACGGTTTCCTCGATAATCTCAAGGGGCGTCAGCTTGAGGCGCGCGGCTGGGTGCTGGACCGTTCCCGCAAGGGCGGGCTCAAGCCTGGGCAGCGACGCTGGCTGTTGACGCTGAGCGATCCGAGCATGTTGGAACAGGTTTCGGTGAAAAAATAGTTGTAGACATTATTGGTTTGGATTGTACACACTCAAGGCCGTAAGCCCCGCGGGTTGTAGCGTAAAGTCGTAGGCCAAGGGCCTTGACACATGTGACCGGGCAGTCTTGTCGCCTCCCGGCTCTTTGCGTATCCTCGGCGGTCCGTCAGAACAGTAAACAAGCGGAATGCCCACCATGTCAGACTTGAAAACCGCCGCTCTCGAATATCACGCTCAACCTCGCCCGGGGAAACTGAGCGTCGAACTCTCCAAGCCAACCGCCACCGCCCGTGACCTTGCCCTGGCCTACAGCCCAGGCGTCGCCGAGCCGGTACGCGAAATTGGCCGTGATCCAGAGCTGGCTTACAAATACACCGGCAAGGGTAACCTGGTCGCTGTGATCTCCGACGGTACTGCCATCCTCGGCCTGGGTGACCTCGGCCCGCTGGCTTCCAAGCCAGTCATGGAAGGCAAGGGTGTTCTGTTCAAGCGTTTCGCCGGTATCGACGTGTTCGACATCGAAGTCGAGTCGGAAAGCCCGCAGGCCTTCATCGACACCGTTCGCCGCATTTCCATCACCTTCGGTGGCATCAACCTCGAAGACATCAAGGCACCTGAGTGCTTCGAGATCGAGCGTACCCTGATCGAACAGTGCGACATTCCGGTCTTCCACGATGACCAGCACGGCACCGCCATCGTGACTGCCGCCGGCATGATCAACGCCCTGGAAATCGCAGGCAAGAAGCTCGAAGACGCCAAGATCGTCTGCCTGGGTGCTGGCGCTGCCGCCATCTCCTGCATGAAGCTGCTGGTCAGCATGGGCGCCAAGGTCGAGAACATCTATATGATCGACCGCAGCGGTGTCATCCACGCTGGCCGCGACGACCTGAACCAGTACAAGGCGCAGTTCGCTCACGCCACCGACAAGCGCACCCTGGCTGACGCGCTGGAAGGCGCTGACGTGTTCGTTGGTCTCTCCGGCCCGAACCTGCTGAGCCCGGAAGGCCTGAAGTCGATGGCTGCCAACCCGATCGTGTTCGCCTGCTCGAACCCGGATCCGGAAATCGCTCCAGAGCTGGCCCACGCCACCCGCAGCGATGTGATCATGGCCACCGGTCGTTCCGACTACCCGAACCAGGTCAACAACGTTCTGGGCTTCCCCTTCATCTTCCGTGGTGCCCTGGACGTTCGCGCCAAGCGCATCAACGAAGAGATGAAGATTGCCGCCGCTATCGCCCTGAAAGACCTGGCCAAGCTGCCGGTTCCGAAGGAAGTGTGCGAGGCCTACGGTGTTGAAGGTCTGGAGTTCGGCCGTGAGTACATCATTCCGAAGCCGCTGGACGCTCGCCTGATCACCGTCGTTTCCGATGCCGTGGCCAAGGCCGCCATCGAATCCGGCGTGGCGACCCTGCCGTATCCGAAGCACTACCCGCTCAAGAGTGTGGATGACGTGTTCAACGGCTGATCCCGTTGTAGCGACAGAAAAAAGCCCCGGCTCGCAAGAGTCGGGGCTTTTTGTTGGCCGTTGCTCTACAGATGACCGCTCCACCTGTAGAAGCGACACAAGGCCGCTGCTACAGGATCAGATCGCTACTCAGAACAGATCCATTGGCGCCGCCTCATCGGCCGGCAGCGGGCTGCCTGGTGCTGAGCCGTTGCCCAGCTCGTCTACCGATGGTGGTGAATCCTCGGCCTTGAACAGCTCGAAGTAGGCGTTCGGCGTGCTTGGTGTCGCCGCGCGACCGCTGACCGGATCCACGCGCAGGCTGAGGATGCCCTCCGGCTCTGCCGGTGCGTGTTCAGGCTTGCCCTTGAGTGCCGGGCCCATGAAGTCCATCCAGATCGGCAGTGCAACGGTGCCGCCATATTCTCGGCGACCAAGTGTTTCAGGCTGGTCGAAACCGACCCAGACCGTGGTCACGTAGTCGGCGTTGTAGCCGGAGAACCAGGCATCCTTGGATTCGTTGGTGGTACCGGTCTTGCCCGCGATGTCGCTGCGGCCCAGGGCCAGGGCGCGACGGCCAGTGCCACGCTTGATCACATCCTGCAGCATGCTGGTCAGGATGTAGGTGGTACGGCCATCGACGATGCGCTCGGCAATGGCCGGCGTCTGCGGCGGCGGGGCGATCTGGCCCAGTGCCGAAGGTGCGGTGCCCGGCTGCGGGAGCGTGGTGATCGGCTCTTCGGGCGCGGCGATTCCGGCCTGGTCCTGATTGCCCTGGGGAACGCGCGCCGGGTTGGCGGTGAACAGGGTTTCGCCGTTGCGGCTTTCGACGCGCTCGATCAGGTAGGGGTTGATCTTGTAGCCGCCGTTGGCAAAGGTGCTCCAGCCGGTGGCGATTTCCATCGGGGTGAGCGTTGCGGTACCCAGTGCCAGCGACAGGTTGCGCGGCAAGTCCTGCTTGTTGAAGCCGAACTTGGCAATGTAGTCGATGGTGCGGTCGACCCCCATCGCCTGGAGCAGGCGGATCGAGACCAGGTTGCGCGACTTGTACAGCGCCTCACGCATGCGGATCGGACCGAGGAAGGTGTTGGTGTCGTTTTTCGGACGCCAGACCTTGTCGAGGTATTCGTCGACGAACACGATCGGTGCGTCGTTGACCAGGCTGGCGGCGGTATAGCCGTTGTCCAGTGCGGCGCTATAGACGAAGGGCTTGAAGCTGGAGCCTGGCTGGCGCTTGGCCTGCATGGCGCGGTTGTAGTTGCTCTGCTCGAACGAGAAGCCACCGACCAGGGCGCGGATTGCACCGCTGTTCGGGTCAAGCGTGACCAGTGCGCTCTGGGCGCCCGGCACCTGGCTGAACTTGAGCTTGCCGTCGTCCAGGCGTTGCAGGCGCACCAGGTCGCCGATCTGCGCGACATCGGCCGGCGACTGAGGCGCGCGACCCTGGGCATTGCTGTTGATGAACGGACGGGCCCACTTCATGGTGTCCCAGGCCACGTCTTCGTCCTGGCCGCCGCGCGTCATGACCTTCAGCCCGGTCTTGTCCACCTGGGTGACGATGGCCGGCTCCAGGCCGCCGAGGGTGCGTTGCTTGCCCAGTTCCTGCTGCCAGGCGGCGCGGGTCTTGCCCGGGAAGCGCGCTTCGGGCCCACGGTAGCCATGGCGCTCGTCGTATTGGGAGAGGCCGTTGAGGACTGCCTTGTTGGCGATTTCCTGCGTGTCGCTGGGCACGGTCGTGGTGACCCGGAAACCTTCGGTGTAGGCATCGCTGCCGTAGCGGCCGACCATCTCGGCGCGCGCCATTTCGGCGACGAACGGTGCATTCACCTCAGGTGTCGGTACGTGATAGCTGGCGTTCAGCGGCTCGGCGAGGGCGGCCTGGTAGCTCGCCTCATCGATCTTGCCGAGCTTGTACATGCGGCCGAGGATCCAGTCGCGGCGCTCCTTGGCACGCACCGGGTTGGCCAGCGGATTGAAGCGCGAAGGGGCTTTGGGCAGGCCGGCGATCATCGCCATCTGCGCCAGGCTGACATCACGGATCGACTTGCCGTAGTACACCTGCGCGGCGGCATCGATGCCGTAGGCGCGGTTGCCCAGGTAGATCTTGTTGACGTACAGCTCGAGGATCTCGTCCTTGGTCAGCTCACGTTCGATCTGCAGCGCCAGGAGGATCTCGTTGGTCTTGCGCGAGAAGCTGCGCTCGCTGGTGAGGAAGAAGTTCTTCGCCACCTGCATGGTGATGGTGCTGCCGCCGGTCTGGATATGACCAGACTTCACAAGTTGGGTCGCAGCGCGCATCAGGCTGCTCGGGTCGACCCCGTAGTGATTGAGGAAATTGTCGTCCTCGGCTGACAGAAGCGCCTGGATGAACTGTGGGGGAATTTCCGCAAAACGGATTGGCGAGCGGCGCATTTCGCCAAACTCGGCAATCAGTTTGCCGTCGCTGCTGTACACCCTCAGGGGGATCTGCAACTGGATGCTTCTGAGCGAGTCGACCGAAGGCAGGCTGGGACTAAGATACAGAAACGCACCACTCAGACCGAGCACGAGCGCGCAGATGACGGCGACGAAAGACCACCAGAAGAACTTCAGCAGGCGTATCAAGGCTTTTGGGTGTCCAGGTTGAGAAGTGGAGTGCACGCAGGCCCGGCGGACGGGGAAAAACGCTGGGCATTATAAGCATTTTCGCCCCGCCGGGTCATCGGTCGGTCGGGGCAATGGGCGCAATCGCCCCGGATGGCAAGGGTTTGCCACGTTCATGAAAAGGAGCAGCGATGCTTGGACGCTTTGGCAGGGATGCCGGTTCAGTATTGGGGGTGGAAATTGCCTCCGATTCGGTGAGGATTCTTGAGTTGCAGCGGCGACGAGGGCGCCATGAGGTGGCTGCCTGGGTGGTCGAGCCAATCCGGGGGGCTTTGCGGGGTGGTGGCGATACCGAGGTGCAGGCCATGGCCCTGCGTCAGGCGTGGCGCCGTTGTGGCAGCCGGTCTCGACGGGTTGCGTTGGCGGTGCCGGGCTCGCAGGTGATTTGCAAGGTGGGCCAGTTGCCCGCCGCATTGGCGGAGCCTGAACGAGAAGCGCATCTGCTTGCCGATGCCGAGCGCCTTTTCCCTTTCCCGATTGACGATCTGGCCCTGGACTTTCAGGTGCTGGGCATTTCCCAGCAGGCCCCCCACATGCTCGATGTGCTGGTCGGGGCCGCTCGCCAGAGCGTCCTGGCGCCGCTGTTGCAGCCGTTCGAGGCGGCAGGCCTGGAGGTGGTTGCCGTCGAGGTGGACAGTCTGGCGCTGCGTCGTTTGCAGGCCAGCGACAGCTGTCGGCCGCTGTTGCAGGTCGAGGCCGACAGCCTGACCCTGCATGGCTGGCCCGATGGACCTCTACCTTGGCGAAAGGCGCAGAGGATCGAGCCTGGCGTGGGTTCGACCGAGTTTCTGGCGCATCTCGAGAGCTTGCTGGAGGGGGATCCTCCGTTCGAGCTGAGCGCAGGGTTGATGGTCGGCGGCGGGGCGGCGACGGACGCTTGCGTGCGGTCGCTGGCGCGGCATTTCGGATTCCCCTGTGAGTGGGTTTGTCCGCAGCGGGTCCATGCGGCTTCGCTGCCAGACCGCTGCGGCGCCATGGTCCTGCCCCTCGGCCTCGCCCTGGGAGGTACGCAATGAACCTGCGCCTGAACCTGCTGCCATGGCGTGAGCGCCAGCGTCTGGTGGAGCTGCGCAACTTCAGGCTGGTGTTTCTGGGCAGTCTGTTCGCAGCGTTTGTCGTGGTCATGCTGGTCGATCGGTTCGCCCACCTGCGCCTGAAGCAGCAAGCAGCTGCCGGATTGCAGCGTCAGCAACAGCTGCAGTCGCTGGATGGGCAAGTGGCACGCCTGGAACAGTTGCGTGAGGCGCACACGGGCCTGCGCAGGCAGGTTGATGCGCTTGGCGCGTTGCGCTCCTCGCAGCAAGGAGTACCGCAGCTGTTGATCGAGATCGAACTGGCGATGCCGCATGGGATGCAACTGACCCGCCTGGACGTGCAGGGCGACCGGCTGCAGATCAATGGCCTAGCGGTTTCTCCTGCGGTGCTGGCCCAGTTCATGCGCGACCTGCAGCGCTCGCCGATACTCCTGGACCTTGAACTCAAGCACGTCTTGGCGCGGGCCGGTGGCGATGCGTTCTCACTCGTGGCCCGGGTGGTGGCCTCCTGAACATGCGTATCGCTGAGATGCTCGTCTGGCACGAGATGGCGGGGCGCTCGCGTATGTACAGGGGCGCGGTTGTAGTCATTGGCGTGTCGCTGGTGCTTGCCTGCGGCTATCAGTTCCGTCTGCAGGAGGTGCGCGCTGCCCACCGTCAAGGCGTGGCGAGCGAAGTCGAGCAGCGGACGCTGTTGCAGGCGCGGGAGCAACAGGTTCTGGCGCTGGATGACGCCGAGGTGGCGCTGGCGAGCGAGGCGAAGCGGCTGCGGGATGCGCGTTGGCGATTGTCGGGCGGCGAGGGCATGAGCGATCTGCTCGACCAGTTGGCCGTGTCGGGGCGCACCTACGGCCTGGTCTTCGAGCGCCTCGACGTGGAGGAAGAGGTCGAGGGGCCGGGTTACCGCCAGGTGCCCTTGCAGATGCAGGTGAGTGGGCGCTATGCCGCCCTGCGACCCTGGCTGGACGAGTGGCTGGGCCAGTTGCGCCTGCTGCGGGTGACCCGTTTGCAGTTGGAGCCTGCAACAGAACGGCCGGGGTTGCTGCAGCTTCATGTGTGGGTGCAGGCATTTCATGCTGGCGAGGCGCTGCCAATGCCGGCTTCGCTGGCCGATGAGCCCGCTCGGCCCCTCGGTCGGACGCCCGCGCTGGACCCATTTGCAGCCTGGTCGTCGCGTCGGCATACGGAGGGGTTGGCGGGGGTGCCGCTGGAGCAGTTGGAGATGGTGGGCAGCCTGTCCCGCGCGGGGCAATCCCAGGCGCTGGTGCGCTGGGCCGGGCGTGTTTACCGGGTTGCCAAGGGGGAGCGCCTGGGGCGTGAAGAGGGTGAAGTCATAAAGGTCGACCAGGATCAGGTCGAGATCAGGGAGCGGCTGTTCAACGGTGGCGAGTGGCAAGAGCGCTCGAGCTACCTGACGTTGAGCCGGCCCGCAGGCGCAAGGAGCGAACGTGAAAAGACTGCTGATCGGCGTCGTGGCGATGCTGCTGACGCTACGGGCAATGGCGGAGCCCCTGTACAAAGGTGAGCCGCTTTCGCTGAATTTCCAGGACGTCGAGGTTCGGGCAGTGCTGCAGTTGCTCGCCGATTATACCGGCATCAACCTGGTGGCCAGTGACACGGTTCAGGGCAATATCACCCTGCGGCTGCACGAGGTGCCCTGGGATCAGGCATTGGAGCTGGTGTTGCGCAGCCGCGGGCTGGCCAAGCGTGAGGAGGGCAATGTGCTGTTGGTCGCCCCCGCCGCAGAGCTCGCCGAGCAGTCGCGCGAGGCGCGCATCGACCAGGCGCTCGAGGCGCAGTTGCAGCCGCTGCATCGGGAGTTGCTGCCGATTCATCATGCCGATGCGTCCGACCTGGCGAAACTATTGTTGGAGAGCCTCGCGGATGACGAACCTGCGGCAGGGCGCGGCAGTTTGAGCGTGGATTCGCGGACCAACACCCTGATAGCCACCCAGTCGGCCGCGCGCCTGGCTGAGTTGCGGCAACTGGTTGCGGATCTGGATGTGCCGGTGCGCCAGGTGATGATCGAGGCTCGGATCGTCGAGGCCAACGTCGATTACGAGAATGCGCTCGGTATTCGCTGGGGCGCACAGCTGGGCGGTATGCCAGCGCGGTCAGGCAGTGAGCTGTTTGTCGATCTTGGCGCGCAGGGGGTGACCTCTGGCGTGGGCGTAGGGGTGGTGCGCGGCGATGTGCTGCTTGATCTGGAGCTCAGTGCCATGGAGAAAAGCGGCAATGGCGAGGTCATCTCCCAGCCCAAGGTGGTCACTGCCGACAAGGAAACCGCACGGATTCTCAAGGGCACCGAAGTGCCGTACCAGCAGTCGAGCAAGAGCGGCGCCACCTCGGTGGCTTTCCGCGAGGCATCGCTGTCACTGGAGGTCACGCCGCAGATCACCCCGGATGGCAAGGTCATCATGGCGGTGCGGGTGACCAAGGACGAGCCGGACTACGTCAATGCCCTCAACGACGTGCCACCGATCCGCAAGAACGAGGTCAATGCCAAGGTGCGCGTGGCCGATGGCGAGACGATTGTGATTGGTGGCGTGTACTCGACGTCGCATAACAATGTAGTGGACAAGGTGCCATTTCTTGGCGATCTGCCGTATGTTGGACGGCTGTTTCGACGCGATGTATTACAAGAGAAAAAATCTGAGCTGCTGGTCTTCCTGACTCCGCGTATCATGAGTGACCGGGCGATTGCTGTGAGTCGTTGATTCTGTGCGAAATTTGATACTTGTAGGGCCCATGGGCGCCGGTAAGAGCACCATCGGGCGCCTTTTGGCCAAAGAGCTGCGCCTGCTGTTCAAGGATTCCGACAAGGAAATCGAGCTGCGAACCGGCGCCAACATCCCGTGGATCTTCGACAAGGAAGGCGAGCCGGGCTTTCGTGATCGTGAGCAGGCGATGATTGCCGAACTCTGCGAGCTCGACGGCGTGGTTGTCGCAACAGGTGGCGGCGCAGTGATGCGCGAGGCCAATCGCAAGGCGTTGCACAGGGGCGGGCGTGTCATCTACCTGCATGCCTCGGTGGAACAGCAGGTCGGCCGTACCGCACGTGATCGCAACCGTCCACTGCTGCGGACCGCCAACCCGGAAGCCACGCTGCGTGCGTTGCTGGAAACGCGTGACCCGCTCTATCGCGAAATCGCCGACCTCGTGGTGGAAACCGACGAACGGCCGCCGCGCATGGTAGTGCTCGACATTCTCGAGCGTTTGCAGCAGTTGCCGCCCCGCTGAGCCGGGACTATCCTCGGCGACCAACGCCGGGGCGACGTTGAACGTTACCGCGCTGGCCGCTCAGGCAAGGCCGCGCCAAAGCATATTGTGGGGATACATGCAGACATTGAAGGTCGATCTGGGCGAACGTAGCTATCCGATCTACATTGGCGAGGGCCTGCTGGACCAGCCCGAGCTGCTGGCGCCGCACATTGCCGGGCGGCAGGTCGCCATCGTCTCCAACGAAACCGTCGCGCCCCTGTATCTCGAGCGGTTGAGCAAGACACTCGGCGCCTGGTCGGTGCTGCCGGTGGTGCTGCCTGACGGCGAAGCCCACAAGAACTGGGAAACCCTCCAGCTGATTTTCGATGCCCTGCTCACGGCCCGCCATGATCGGCGCACCACTGTGGTCGCGCTGGGCGGCGGGGTGATCGGCGACATGGCCGGCTTTGCCGCGGCCTGCTACCAGCGCGGCGTCGACTTCATCCAGGTGCCGACCACGCTGCTGTCCCAGGTGGATTCGTCCGTTGGTGGCAAGACCGGCATCAATCACCCACTGGGCAAGAACATGGTCGGTGCCTTCTATCAGCCCAACGCGGTGCTGATCGACACCACCAGCCTGCGCACCCTGCCAGCCCGCGAGTTGTCGGCGGGCCTCGCCGAAGTGATCAAGTACGGCCTGATCTGCGACGAGCCATTCCTCGGCTGGCTGGAAGACAACATGGCAGCCCTGCGCGGGCTCGATTCCGTGGCCCTGACCGAAGCCATCCGCCGCTCCTGCGCGGCGAAGGCGGCCGTGGTCGGTGCCGACGAGCGTGAGTCTGGCGTGCGCGCCACCCTGAACCTCGGCCACACCTTCGGTCATGCCATCGAAACCCACATGGGTTACGGGGTATGGTTGCATGGCGAGGCCGTCGCTGCCGGGACCGTCATGGCCCTGGAGATGTCCATGCGTTTGGGCTGGATCGACCAGTCGGCGCGTGATCGCGGAATTCGCCTGCTGCAGGATGCAGGCTTGCCGGTGGTGCCTCCACAGGAAATGACCCCGGCGCATTTCATGGAACATATGGCGGTCGACAAGAAGGTGCTCGACGGACGCCTGCGCCTGGTGCTGTTGCGCCAGATGGGCGAGGCCGTAATCACCGACGACTATCCGAAAGAGATTCTTCAGGCCACGCTTGCAGCGGATTACCGCGCGATCGTGGCGCAGCTTTGAGGTTGTGACAGCGCAATGACCAGTTTGCATGCCGATGAGGCGTTCCTCGATCACTACCAGTTGAGTCACGATCCGTTCGCACCTCGGGTGCCCGGATTCAAGTTCTTCCCTGCCCAGCGCAAGCCGGTGCTGGGCCAACTGCATCACCTGGCGCGTTACAGCCACCTGATGCTGGTGGTAACCGGCCCGCTTGGCAGCGGCAAGACCCTGCTGCGCCAGGCCCTGGTGGCCAGCACCAACAAGCAGTCGGTGCAGAGCGTGGTCGTTTCCGCGCGTGGCGCAAGCGATGCTGCCAGCGTGCTGGGCCAAGTGGCCCAGGCGCTGAACGTCGCCCAGCCGGAAGTGCAGGCAATCCTTTCCCAGGTCGTCCAGCTGGCGTTGACCGGGCAGGAAGTCTATCTGCTGGTGGACGATGCGGAACAACTCGACGAGTCGGCACTCCAAGCGTTGCTGGAGCTGGCGGCAGGCGTTCCGGAAGGGCGCCCGCATGTGTTCCTGTTCGGTGAACCTTCGCTGATTGCCGGGTTGGACGAACTCAGTGTCGAGGAAGAGCGCTTCCACATCATCGAGCTCGCCCCCTACAGTGAAGAAGAGACTCGTGAGTATCTGGAGCAGCGCCTGGAAGGTGCTGGCCGGGGCCTTGAAGTATTCAGCGCCGAGCAGATCGCCGATATCCACGAAAACTCCGACGGCTGGCCAGGAAACATCAACCAGGTCGCCCGCGATACCTTGATCGAAGCCATGATCGCTACCCGCAGTACGGAAAAGCGACCATCCATGGGGTTCAAAATGCCTAAGAAACATGTGCTCGCGTTGTCCGCTGTCGTTGTGGTCGCTGTCGCGGCCGCGGTCCTGATGCCCAAGAAAGGGGACAAGGCGCCGACCGAAGCACCTGCGGCCCAGGCCCAGTTGCCGCTGGGGCAGTCGGGCAATGGCGGACCGACCGTCGAATTCTCCGGTTCTTCGCAGCCCATGCCACTGCCGCTGGTAGGGCAGTCGCAGCCGGTCATGCGTGAGCCGCTGGCCCAGGCTGCAGGCATGGGAGATGGCGACGAGGCGGGCCCTGCTGGTGATACTGCACTGCAGCCTTCAGCGCCCTCTGCTGCCGTTCCTCCTACCGTCACCACGACTGCGCCGCCCCAAGGTGTCGCCGCCGGTCCTGCACCCGCTCCGGCCCAGCCGGTTGCGCCTGTGCAGAAGCCTGTCGCAACCCAGCCGGTCAAGCCGGTTGCGCCTGCCGCCAAGCCAGCGCCGGCGCCGACCCAGGTGGCGACCGCCAAGCCCGCTGCCAAGCCTGCCGAAAAACCCGCCACCGGTGGCGCAGGCAACAGCGGCTGGTACAGCGGCCAGAAGCCGGGCAACTATGTGGTTCAGGTGTTCGGTACCAGCAATGAATCCGCTGCCCAATCGTTCGTCAGGGAACAGGGTGGCGACTATCGCTACTTCAAGAAAACCCTGCAGGGCAAGCCGCTGTATGTGGTGACCTACGGCAACTTCAGCAGCCGCGATGCCGCAGCTGCGGCAATCAAGAACTTGCCAGCGAAGGTCCAGGCTGGTAAACCTTGGCCTCGTACCGTCGGCAGCGTTCAACAAGAGCTGGCCACGGCCCGCTGATCCTTCCGGGCGGCACCACCCCCGCCGCCCAGTTGCTGAGCGAATCCCGGACTCGACAAAGCCTGCTGTGCTGATGCGCGGCAGGCTTTTCTGTCCCAGACTGCCGGCCACAAGCCTTCTGTTGCAGTCACGGCTGAAACGCTTCAGACTCTGCTCAAGCCGCTACCACGGCGCATGACGCAAAAACATTCAAAAATGCGACATAAACTTTCAACGATTCGTCGTGAAAATTTGTGGGCTTCCCTGTCGCTGTGCAACAATGGTTTCCCTATACCCACCGCAAAAAAGCTGGCATTCGATCGGCGTGGATGGTAAGTGGTTGTACTAAAAAGAGATTTGCCTTGGTTGAGAGGCGAACCTGGTGAGAAAGTGTCTATGAAAACAGGTCTGTACCATCCCGAAGAGTTCAAGGATAACTGTGGTTTTGGCCTGATCGCCCACATGACGGGCGAGCCGAGTCACCACCTTCTGCAAACTGCCGTCGAGGCCCTGACCTGCATGACCCACCGTGGTGGGATCAACGCAGATGGCAAGACCGGTGACGGTTGCGGCCTGCTGATGCAGAAGCCCGATCAGTTCCTGCGTGCCGTGGCCCTGGAGCACTTCGCCGCCGAGCTGCCCAAGCAGTACGCCGTCGGCATGGTGTTCTTCAATCAAGACCCGGTAAAAGCCGAGGCTGCGCGCGCCAACATGGACCGCGAGATCCTCGCTGCCGGCCTGCAACTGGTCGGCTGGCGCAAAGTGCCGATCGACACCAGCGTGCTCGGTCGCCTGGCCCTTGAGCGCCTGCCGCAGATCGAGCAGGTGTTCATCGGTGGTGAAGGTCTTACCGACCAGGAATTCGCCATCAAGCTGTTCAGTGCCCGTCGCCGTTCGTCCGTGGCCAACGCCCATGACGCCGACCACTACATCTGCAGCTTCTCGCACAAGACCATCATCTACAAAGGCCTGATGATGCCGGCGGATCTCACCGCCTTCTATCCGGACCTGGGCGATGAGCGCCTGCAGACCGCCATCTGTGTCTTCCACCAGCGCTTCTCCACCAACACCCTGCCGAAATGGCCGCTGGCGCAGCCATTCCGCTTCCTCGCCCACAACGGCGAGATCAACACCATCACCGGCAACCGCAACTGGGCCATGGCCCGTCGCACCAAGTTCGCCAACGACCTGATCCCCGATCTGGAAGAACTCGGTCCGCTGGTCAACCGTGTCGGCTCCGACTCCTCCAGCATGGACAACATGCTCGAGTTGATGGTCACCGGCGGCATCGACCTGTTCCGTGGCGTGCGCATGCTCGTGCCGCCAGCCTGGCAGAACGTCGAGACCATGGACGCCGACCTGCGCGCCTTCTACGAGTACAACTCCATGCACATGGAGCCGTGGGACGGCCCGGCCGGTATCGTCATGACCGAAGGCCGCCACGCCGTGTGCCTGCTCGACCGCAACGGCCTGCGTCCGGCGCGCTGGGTGACCACCAAGAACGGCTACATCACCCTCGCCTCGGAAATCGGCGTGTGGAACTACAAGCCCGAGGACGTCATCGCCAAGGGCCGTGTTGGCCCAGGCCAGATCTTCGCCGTGGACACCGAGACCGGTCAGATCCTCGACACCGACGCCATCGACAACCGTCTCAAGTCGCGCCACCCCTACAAGCGCTGGCTGCGTCAGCATGCCACCCGCATCCAGGCGACGCTGACCGACGACCAGGGCGTGGCCAGCTACGATGCTGACCAGCTCAAGCAATACATGAAGATGTTCCAGGTCACCTTCGAGGAGCGTGACCAGGTGCTGCGCCCGCTCGGCGAACAAGGCCAGGAGGCGGTCGGCTCGATGGGCGACGACACGCCGATGGCCGTGCTTTCGCAGCGTGTGCGCTCGCCGTACGACTTCTTCCGCCAGCAGTTCGCCCAGGTGACCAACCCACCGATCGACCCGCTGCGCGAAGCCATCGTGATGTCCCTGGAAATCTGCCTGGGCGCCGAGCGCAATATCTTCCAGGAATCCCCTGAACACGCCTCCCGTGTGATCCTCAGCTCGCCGGTGATCTCGCCAGCCAAGTGGCGCTCGCTGATGGCCCTGGAGCGCGAAGGCTTCGACCGTCACCTGATCGACCTCAACTACGAGCAGGATGTCGGCCTTGAAGCGGCCATTCGCAACATCGCCGACCAGGCCGAAGAAGCGGTGCGCAGCGGCAAGACCCAGTTGGTGCTGAGCGACCGCTTCATCGCCCCGGGCAAGCTGCCGGTACATGCTTCGCTGGCCGTTGGTGCGGTGCATCACCGCCTGACCGAGCAGGGCCTGCGCTGCGACAGCAACATCCTGGTGGAAACCGCCACCGCCCGCGACCCGCACCACTTCGCCGTGCTGCTGGGCTTCGGCGCCTCGGCTGTCTATCCGTACCTGGCGTACGAAGTGCTGGCCGACCTGATCCGCACCGGCGAAGTGCTGGGCGATCTGGATGAAGTGTTCAAGTACTACCGCAAGGGCATCTCCAAGGGCCTGCTGAAGATTCTGTCGAAGATGGGTATTTCGACCATCACGTCCTACCGTGGCGCGCAGCTGTTCGAGGCCATCGGCCTGTCGGACGAAGTGGTCGGCCTGAGCTTCAAGGGCGTGTCCAGCCGTATCAAGGGTGCGCGTTTCGAAGACCTGGAGAGCGACCAGAAGCTGCTTGCGGCCGAGGCCTGGAGCGCGCGCAAGCCGATCCAGCAGGGCGGCCTGCTCAAGTTCGTCCACGGCGGTGAATACCACGCTTACAACCCGGACGTGGTCAACACCCTGCAGGCTGCAGTGCAGCAGGGCGACTACGCCAAGTTCAAGGAATACACGACGCTGGTCGATCAGCGTCCGGTGTCGATGATCCGCGACCTGCTCAAGGTCAAGGTGGCCGATCAGGCCCTGGCACTGGATCAGGTCGAGCCGCTGGACGCGATCCTCAAGCGCTTCGACTCCGCTGGTATCTCCCTGGGCGCGCTGTCGCCGGAGGCCCACGAAGCGTTGGCCGAGGCGATGAACCGCCTGGGCGCGCGCTCCAACTCCGGTGAGGGCGGCGAAGACCCGGCCCGCTATGGCACCCTCAAGAGCTCGAAGATCAAGCAGGTGGCCACCGGCCGCTTTGGTGTGACCCCGGAATACCTGGTCAACGCCGAAGTGCTGCAGATCAAGGTGGCCCAAGGCGCCAAGCCCGGCGAGGGCGGCCAGTTGCCAGGCGGCAAGGTCAACGGCCTGATCGCCAAGCTGCGCTACGCGGTGCCGGGCGTGACCCTGATCTCGCCGCCACCGCACCACGACATCTATTCGATCGAAGACCTGGCGCAGCTGATCTACGACCTCAAGCAGGTCAACCCGCAGGCGCTGGTGTCGGTCAAGCTGGTGGCCGAAGCCGGTGTCGGCACCATCGCTGCCGGTGTGGCCAAGGCCTATGCCGACCTGATCACCATCTCCGGCTACGACGGTGGCACCGGCGCCTCGCCGCTGACCTCGATCAAGTACGCTGGCGCCCCGTGGGAACTGGGCCTGGCCGAAACCCACCAGACCCTGCGTGGCAACGACCTGCGCGGCAAGGTGCGGGTGCAGACCGACGGTGGCCTGAAAACCGGCCTGGACGTGATCAAGGCCGCGATCCTCGGCGCCGAGAGCTTCGGCTTCGGTACCGCGCCGATGATCGCCCTGGGCTGCAAGTACCTGCGCATCTGCCACCTGAACAACTGCGCCACGGGCGTCGCCACCCAGAACGACAAGCTGCGCAAGGATCACTACATCGGCACTGTCGACATGGTGATCAACTTCTTCACCTTCGTCGCTGAAGAAACCCGCGAGTGGCTGGCCAAGCTGGGTGTACGCAGCCTCGGCGAGCTGATCGGTCGTACCGACCTGCTCGAAGTGCTGCCGGGCGACACCGAGCGCCAGCACCACCTGGACCTCACGCCGCTGCTGGGCAGCTCGCACATTCCGGCCGACAAGCCGCAATTCTGCGAAGTCGACAAGAACCCGCCGTTCGACAAGGGCGAGATGGCCGAGAAGATGGTCGAGATGGCCTTGCCGGCGATCCGCGACCAGGCCGGTGGCGAGTTCGCCCTCGACATCTGCAACTGCGATCGTTCCATCGGTGCGCGTATCTCTGGCGAGATCGCCCGCCTGCATGGCAACCAGGGCATGGCGGCTAACCCGATCACCTTCCGCTTCAAGGGGACGGCGGGTCAGAGCTTCGGCGTATGGAACGCCGGTGGCCTGAACCTGCACCTGGAAGGTGACGCCAACGACTACGTCGGCAAGGGCATGACCGGTGGCAAGATCACCATCGTGCCGCCAGCCGGCAGTCCGTTCGAAACCCAGCACAGCGCCATCGTCGGCAACACCTGCCTGTACGGCGCCACTGGCGGCAAGCTGTTCGCCGCCGGTACCGCGGGCGAGCGTTTCGCTGTGCGTAACTCCGGCGCCCACGCTGTGGTCGAGGGCACCGGTGATCACTGCTGTGAATACATGACCGGCGGCTTTGTCTGCGTTCTGGGCAAGACCGGTTACAACTTCGGTTCTGGCATGACGGGCGGCTTCGCCTATGTGCTCGACATGGACAACACCTTCTTCGACAAACTCAACCACGAGCTGGTGGAAATCCAGCGTATCAGTGGTGAGGCGATGGAGGCCTACCGCAGCCACCTGGCGCGCGTCCTGGGCGAGTACGTGGAAGAAACCGGCAGCGAGTGGGGGCGTGAGCTCTCCGAGAACCTGGACGACTATGTGCGGCGCTTCTGGCTGGTGAAGCCGAAGGCGGCCAATCTGAAGCAACTGTTGTCCAGCACCCGTGCCAACCCGCAGTAAGAGCAGCTGCAAGTGGCGAGCTGCACGCTGCACGTCGAGGCAGCGTGCGGTTCGTCCGGCTTAAGTGATCGTCTTGCGGCTTGCAGCGTGTAGCTTGCAGCTGCTGTTGAGAGGTTTTGAAAAATGGCTGAACGTCTGAGCAACGACTTCCAGTTCATCGAAGTGGGCCGCAAGGACCCGAAGAAAAAGCTGCTGCGCCAGCGCAAGAAGGAGTTCGTCGAGATCTACGAACCCTTCAAGCCGCAGCAGTCCGTGGAGCAGGCACACCGCTGCCTGGGCTGCGGCAACCCCTATTGCGAGTGGAAATGCCCGGTACACAACTTCATCCCCAACTGGTTGAAGCTGGTGTCCGAAGGCAACATCCTGGCGGCAGCGGAGCTGTCGCACCAGACCAACACCCTGCCGGAAGTGTGCGGCCGCGTATGCCCACAGGACCGCCTGTGCGAGGGTGCCTGTACCCTGAACGACGGGTTCGGCGCAGTGACCATCGGCTCGGTGGAGAAGTACATCACCGACACCGCCTTCGCCATGGGCTGGCGCCCGGACATGTCCAAGGTCAAGCCAACCGGCAAGCGCGTTGCGATCATCGGTGCCGGCCCTGCGGGCCTGGGCTGCGCCGATGTGCTGGTGCGTGCCGGAGTAACGCCGGTCGTGTTCGACAAGAATCCCGAGATCGGTGGCCTGCTGACCTTCGGCATCCCCGAGTTCAAGCTGGAAAAGACCGTGCTGAGCAATCGCCGCGAAGTCTTCACCGGCATGGGCATCGAGTTCCGCCTGAACACCGAGGTGGGCAAGGACATCACCATGGAACAACTGCTCGCCGAGTACGATGCAGTGTTCATGGGCATGGGCACCTACACCTACATGAAAGGCGGTTTCCCGGGTGAAGATCTGCCGGGCGTGCACGACGCTTTGGACTTCCTGATCGCCAACGTCAACCGCAACCTGGGCTTCGAGAAGTCGCCGGAAGACTTCATCGACATGCAGGGCAAGAAGGTCGTTGTGCTCGGCGGTGGCGACACCGCGATGGACTGCAACCGCACCTCCATCCGCCAGGGCGCCAAGGCCGTGACCTGCGCTTATCGTCGCGACGAAGCCAACATGCCTGGCTCGCGCAAAGAGGTGAAGAACGCCAAGGAAGAAGGCGTGAAGTTCCTCTACAACCGCCAGCCCATCGCCATTGTCGGCGAGGACAAGGTGGAAGGCGTCAAGGTGGTCGAGACCCGTCTCGGTGAGCCAGACGCCCGTGGCCGCCGCAGCCCCGAGCCTATCCCGGGCTCCGAAGAGATCCTTCCGGCCGACGCCGTGGTGATCGCCTTCGGCTTCCGCCCGAGCCCGGCGCCTTGGTTCGAACAGCATGGTATCCAGATGGACAGCCAGGGCCGCGTGGTGGCTCCTGAGAAGGGCAAGTTCAAGCACCAGACCAGCAACCCGAAAGTCTTCGCCGGTGGCGACATGGTGCGCGGGTCTGACCTGGTGGTGACGGCGATCTTCGAAGGGCGTACTGCTGCGGAAGGGATTCTGGACTACCTCGAAGTCTGATCCTGGCCATTCGCGGGGCAAGTCGGAGCGTCGAACCGCCGTTCCGACTTGCCCCGCGATGCATTTTGTATACAAAAATCCTTGATCCACGGCACCCGATAGACAAAACGCATGGCCCTGGCCGTGCCTTTTGCGCTGGCGTCTGAGAAAATGCCCGCACTTTTTTGCTGGATGCCGACATGACTGCCCTGAAGAACGATCGTTTCCTGCGTGCACTGCTCAAGCAACCCGTAGACGTGACCCCAGTCTGGATGATGCGCCAGGCCGGCCGCTACCTGCCAGAGTACCGCGCCAGCCGCGCCAATGCCGGCGACTTCATGAGCCTGTGCATGAACCCACAGTTCGCCTGTGAGGTGACGCTCCAGCCGCTGGACCGCTATCCGCTCGACGCCGCAATCCTCTTCTCCGACATCCTCACCATCCCCGATGCCATGGGGCAGGGCCTGTACTTCGAGACGGGCGAAGGCCCACGTTTCAAGAAGGTCGTCAGCACCCTGGCCGATATCGAGGCGCTGCCGATTCCCGATCCGCACAAGGACCTGGGCTATGTGATGGACGCGGTCAGCACCATCCGCCGTGAGCTCAACGGGCGCGTGCCACTGATCGGCTTCTCCGGCAGCCCCTGGACCCTGGCGACCTACATGGTCGAAGGCGGGTCGTCGAAAGACTTCCGCAAGACCAAGGCGATGCTCTACGACCAGCCCGAGGCCATGCACCTGCTGCTCGACAAGCTGGCACAGTCGGTCACCAGCTACCTCAATGGCCAGATCAAGGCCGGCGCTCAGGCGGTGCAGATCTTCGACACCTGGGGCGGTGCACTGTCGGCAGCGGCCTATCAGGAATTCTCCCTGGCCTACATGCGCAAGATCGTCAGCGGTCTGATTCGCGAGCATGAAGGGCGCAAGGTGCCGGTCATCCTGTTCACCAAGAATGGCGGCCTTTGGCTGGAAAGCATCGCCGAGGCCGGTGCCGACGCACTGGGCCTGGACTGGACCTGCGAGATCGGCGACGCCCGTCGTCGCGTCGGTGACAAGGTTGCGCTGCAGGGCAACATGGACCCGACCGTGCTGTACGCCAAGCCCGAGGCGATCCGCAACGAAGTGCAGCGGATCCTGGCCAGCTACGGCAAGGGCAGCGGCCATGTGTTCAACCTGGGTCATGGCATCACGCCGGAGGTGAACCCGGAACATGCCGGTGTGTTCATCAACGCCGTGCACGAGTTCTCGGCGCAATATCATCAGTAGAATCGGCTATCTCGGCAAACGCCCGGCCCTGTGCCGGGCGTTTTGCTTCATTAAGCTTCAATTCAGCGATCGTCGGTAATCTAGAGCCATCAAAACGCAAACAGGACCCGATCATCATGAAAGCCCGTTACCTGCCCCTGATCCTCGCCCCACTGTTCAGCACCGCCGCCCTCGCTGCCGGCTACACGGGTCCGGGCGCCCAGCCGGTGACCACCGTCGCTGCCGCCAAGGAGGCCGCCGATGACACCCCGGTAGTGCTGCAAGGCTATGTGACCAAGAAGATCAACAACGACGACAAGTACGAGTTCAAGGACAACACCGGCACCATCACCGTCGAGATCGACAACGAAGACCTGCCGGTAACCCCGTTCAACGACAAGACCAAGGTCAAGCTGACCGGCGAGGTGGAGAAACACCTGATGAGCCGTGAAGTGGATGTGGACATCGTCGAGATCGTCAACTGACGAACGCCGTTTCGCGGTGGTTCTGCGCCCCGAACCGCCGCGAATGCCTCACACCGATTTAGGTGCCAGCTTGCTCAGGTGTAGCGCCACCAGCAACGCCACCGCCAGCAGGCTACCGATGAACAGGCCGATGCCGTTCCATCCGGCGTAATGCCAGAACACCCCGCCCGCCGTCCCGGCGACACTCGATCCCGCGTAGTAGCAGAACAGGTACAGTGAAGAGGCCTGCCCCTTGGCCTTGAGCGCGCGTCGACCAATCCAGCTGCTGGCCACCGAATGGGCACCGAAGAAGCCGAAGGTGAACACCAGCATCCCGACGATCACCACTGGCAATGGGGTGAACAGGGTCATCAGCATGCCAGCGGCCATCACCAGGATGCTCGCCCAGAACACCCTGCGACGCCCCAGCCGGTCAGCCAGCGCGCCGACCTGTGCCGAACTGTAGATGCCTGACAGGTACACCACCGACAGCAAGCCGACCAGTGCCTGGTTCATGTGATAGGGCTCGGCCAGCAGGCGATAGCCGATGTAGTTGAACAGGGTGACGAAGGCGCCCATCAGCAGGAAAGCTTCGAGGAACAGCCAGGGCAGGCCGGCATCCTTGAAGTGCATGAGGAAGCCATCGAGCAGATTGCGCGGCTTCAGCGACTGCGCGCGGAAGTTGCGCGATTCCGGCAGCACCTTCCAGAACACCACCGCGGCCAGCAGCGCCAGGCCGCCGATCACCAGCATCGCGGTGTGCCAACTGACGAAGTCGATCAGCACCCCGGTGATCAGCCGCCCGCTCATCCCGCCGATCGCATTGCCACCGATGTACAGGCCCATGGCCAGGCCGATGTGCTGCGGGTGGATTTCTTCGCTCAGGTAGGTCATGGCCACCGCCGCTAGGCCGCTCAGCGACAGGCCGACCAGTGCGCGGGTGGCGAGCACGCCTTCCCAGGTTGGCATCACTGCGCTGGCCAGTGTCGCCAGGGCAGCGCACACCAGGGCCGAGACCATCACCGGTTTGCGCCCGATTCGATCGGAAATGGGCCCGGTCACCAGCAGCCCGAACGCCAGCATGGCGGTGGACACCGACAGCACCAGGCTGCTCTGCGCAGCGTTGATCGAAAACTCTTGCGACAGCAGCGGCATCATCGGTTGCACGCAGTAGAGCAGCGCGAACGTGGCGAAACCGCCGCTGAACAGCGCCAGTACGGTTTTCATGAAGGCTGGGGTGCCTTTTTCGATCCACAAGTCGTTCAGGGGAAGCACTTCGGGTTCGGCGGGGAGGGGGGCTACAGCAGTTTTCACGGGTGATACCTCTGGCGCAATGAAAAAAGCATATAGCTGGCTAATGATTAGATCCAATATATTGTTCGACCTATTTGATAGCTTTAGCGACTCGTTCGGAGCCGATCATGGAACTGCGTCACCTGCGTTACTTCATCGCCGTCGCCGAAGAACTGCACTTCGGCCGTGCAGCCCAGCAACTGGGTATCTCCCAGCCGCCCCTGAGCCAGCAGATCCAGGCGCTGGAACAGGAACTGGGGGCGCGTCTGTTCGAGCGCACCAATCGTCGGGTCGAGCTGAGCGAGGCCGGACGACTGTTCCTCGAGGAGGCGCGCCAGGTGCTGGCGCAAGTCGACAAGGCGGCCGACGTGGCACGTCGCGCACAGTTGGGCGAGCTGGGCGAGATGAAGATCGGTTTCACCTCGTCGGCGCCCTTCACCTCGAGGATTCCCCAGGCGATCCACGCCTTCCGCCAGCGCTTCCCGGCAGTGCACCTGCACCTCAAGGAGATGAGCAGCCGTGAAGTGGTCGATGCGGTGTTCGACGAATCCATCGAGGTCGGCCTGATGCGGCCGCTACCGGTGCCGGAAGGGTTGGCGGTCACCGAGTTGTTTCGCGAGCCGTTGGTCGTGGTGCTCAATGCCTCTCATCCGCTGGCGCTGGGCGGCGAGCAGGGCCTGTATATGCGGGACTTGGCCCACGAGCCGTTCGTATTCTTCCCACGCAGCTACGGCAGCGGTCTGTATGCGCAACTGATGGACCTGGCACGCCAGGCTGGCTTCAGCCCGCATTTCGCCCAGGAAGCCGGTGAGGCGCTGACCATCATCGGGTTAGTCTCGGCGGGCCTTGGGGTTTCGGTGTTGCCTGCGTCGTTCCAGCGCATCCGCATCGACGGCGTGGTGTATCGCACGCTGCTCGACGAGCAGGCGACCAGTGCGGTCTGGCTGGTGCGTCGCGAGGGCGCGGGCTCGGCGATGGCCCGGGCGTTCGTCGACCTGCTGGCGGGCCTGGAAAAGCCCGAAGGTGCTGGCTAAACCGCTGCGCCGGACACATACTCGGGCATTCCCTGATACACGGAGGTCAGTCATGCGGCGCGTGGTGTTCAATCAGAAAGGTGGCGTGGGCAAGTCGAGCATCGCCTGCAACCTGGCGGCGGTCAGTGCCAACGAAGGCTACCGGACCCTGTTGATCGACCTGGATGCCCAGGCCAACTCGACCCAGTACCTCACTGGGTTGACGGGTGACGACATCCCCATGGGTATTGCCGATTTCTTCAAGCAGAGCCTGTCCAGCGGGCCGTTCAGCAAGAAGAACAAGGTCGATATCTATGAAACGCCCTTTGACAACCTGCACGTGGTCACCGCCACCGCCGAGCTGGCCGACCTGCAGCCCAAGCTCGAGGCCAAGCACAAGATCAACAAGCTACGTAAATTGCTCGATGAGCTGGACGAGGATTACGAGCGGATCTACATCGATACCCCGCCAGCGTTAAACTTCTATGCGGTTTCCGCGTTGATCGCCGCAGATCGTGTGCTGATTCCCTTCGATTGCGACAGCTTCTCGCGCCAGGCCCTGTACGGCCTGCTGGCCGAGATCGAGGAACTCAAGGACGACCACAACGAAGACCTCCAGGTAGAGGGCATCGTGGTCAACCAGTTCCAGTCACGTGCCAGCCTGCCTCAGCAGATGCTCGACGAGCTGCTCGCCGAGGGCCTGCCGGTGCTGCCGGTCTACCTGGGCAGCTCGGTGAAGATGCGCGAATCCCACCACGCCAGCCTGCCGCTGATCCACCTGGAGCCGCGGCACAAGCTGACGCAGCAGTTCGTCGAGTTGCACTCGCTGCTCGAAGAAAACGCTTAGATCCCTTGGCTGCGCACCCATTCCAGCAACGACTGGAGTGGAAACGCCCCCGCCTGGCGGCTGACTTCGCGGCCGTTCCTGAACAGGATCAGGCTGGGGATCGAACGGATGCCCAGTTGCCCGGCGAGGTTGCGGTTGGCCTCGCTGTCGAGCTTGGCCAGGCGGCAGCGGCCGCTGAGCTGGCGGGCCGCCTGTTCGAAGGTCGGTGCAAAGCTCTTGCACGGGCCGCACCAGTCGGCCCAGACGTCCACCAGCAAAGGCAGGTCGCCCTTTATCTGGCTGGCGTAGGTGCTTTCGCTGAGCTCGAAGGGCTTGTCGAGCAATACCGTTTGCTTGCAGCGCCCGCATTTCGGGCTGTCGCCCAGACGTTCGCTGGGCAGGCGGTTGAGGCCGTTGCAGTGCGGGCAGGGGATTACCAGTGGGTCGGACATGTTTTCTCCGCAATAGGCTTCACATATAACCTGTGACAGTGGGCAAGCCCGCTGTCACAGGATCAGGTTTTGTTCAGGAAGAACAGCTGATTTCCAGATGCTTGCCCCACTCTGGTGGTCGCTCGGCATAGGCTTGCATCCCGGGCTGTTCCTCGAATGGCTTGCACAGTACCTGGTGCAGCCGTCGCACTTCACTGTAGTCCCCACCTTCGGCCGCCTCGATGGCGCGCTGCGCCAGATAGTTGCGCAGGATGTACAGCGGGTTGACCGCATGCATGCGCTCACGCCGACCTTCGGCGTTGCCCGCTTCGCGCTGGCAGCGTGCGAGGTAGTCGGCGCTCCAGGCGTCGAAGCCGGCGAGGTCGATGAAGTCGTCGCGGACCACTTTCAGTGCCTGTTCCACTGGCTGCTCGCCAAGGCGGCGGAAGAACAGGGTGTAGTCCACGCCGCCACTCTGCATGCGCTGCAGCAGGCGTTCGATCAGGGCCATGTCGTCGTCTTCGGCGGTGGTCAGGCCGAGGCGGCGGCGCATCAAGTCCAGGTAATGGGCCTGGTACAGCGGCAGGAACAGGCCGAGCGTCTCCTTCAGCGCCTCCACGTCGATCACCGTGGTCAGGGCCTGGGCCAGGGCGCTCAGGTTCCAGTGGGCGATCGGCACCTGGTTGGCGTAGCTGTAGCGGCCGCGATCGTCGGAGTGGTTGCAGATGAAGTTGGCGTTGAAGTCGTCGAGAAAGGCGTAGGGACCGAAATCGAAGGTGATGCCCAGGATCGACATGTTGTCGGTGTTCATCACCCCGTGGCAGAAACCATAGGCCTGCCAGCGCGCGATCAGCTCGGCGTTGCGCTCGACGATGCTGCGGAACATCGCCAGGTACGGCTGCTCGGCGTCGCGGCATCCGGGGTAGTGCTGATCGAGCACGTGATCGATCAGCACGCGTTGTTGCTCGGGCTGCTGGGTGTAGTAGAAGTATTCGAAATGACCGAAGCGTACATGGCTCTGCGCCAGTCGCAGCAGCATGGCCGCGCTTTCGCGGGTCTCGCGCCATACCGGGGTGCTCGAGCCGACCACGCATAGCGCCCGGCTGCTGGGAATGCCCAGGGCGTGCAGCGCTTCTGAGGCGAGGAACTCACGGATCGACGAACGCAGCACCGCGCGGCCGTCGCCCATGCGCGAGTACGGGGTCTGGCCGGCGCCCTTGAGGTGCAGGTCCCAGTGCTCGCCCGCGTCGTTCAATACTTCGCCCAGCAACAGGCCGCGGCCGTCACCCAGGCGCGGGTTGTACGAACCGAACTGATGGCCGGAATAGACCATCGCCCGTGGATCGGCTTCTTCCCAGAGCTTGTGGCCGCTGAACAGCTCGGCGAACACGGGCTCATCGGCCTGGGCTGGGTCGAGGTCGAGCAGGGCCATGGCCGATTCGCTGGCGACCACCAGGCGCGGCTCGGCAATCGGCTCGGGCAGCACCTGGGTGGAGTAGGTGTCGCCGAGTTGGGCGAAGCGGTTATCGAAGGTGAGTTGGTCGAGGGCTTTCACGTGGCCGGCTCCTGGCTATCGGTGACATGGTGCCGCCTTGCGGCCCTGCGCGGGGCAAAGCCCGTACCTACAGAAATCGGTTTCCTGTGGGAGCGGGCTTGCCCCGCGGTCGAGGGCAAAGCCCTCGCAGGCATTCTGGGCGCTTGCACCCATCAGCGTCCACTCAGCTCGGTGGCGTGCTGTCGGGTTTGCTCTCCAGCGGGATCATCTGCTGCTTGCCGCCCTTGGTGTCCATCAGGAACACCTCCACCTGGCGCACCGAGATCTTGATGTCGTGGGCCTTGAACTCACGGTTGATGTAGCGGTTGATCTCGTCCAGCGTCGGGTTGCGGTCGCCCAGGTCGCGCACGTGCATGCGCAGCTCGTGATCCAGCGAGCTCTCGCCGAACTGCAGGAAATACACGATCGGCTCAGGGTCCTTGAGCACACGTGGGTTTTCGTGGGCACCCTTGAGCAGCAGGTCGCGCACCAGGTCCAGGTCGGAGCCGTAGTCGATGCCCAGCTTGAGCGTCACTCGGGTAACCGTGTCGGTCAACGACCAGTTGATCAACTGGCCAGTGATGAACGTCTTGTTGGGGACGATGATGTCCTTGCGGTCGAAGTCGGTGATGGTCGTGGCGCGAATGCGGATCTTGCTCACCGTGCCGGACAGGTTGCCGATGGTGATGGTGTCGCCGATCCGCACCGGGCGCTCGAACAGGATCATGATGCCGGAGATGAAGTTGGCGAAGATCTCCTGCATGCCGAAGCCCAGGCCCAGAGACAGGGCGGCGACCAGCCACTGCAGCTTGTCCCAGCTCACCCCGAGGGTGGCCAGGGTGCTGACGATGCCCACCCCGACGATCACGTAGGACAGCAGCGTGGTGATCGCGTAGGCACTGCCCTGGGCCAGGCTCAGGCGCGACAGCACCAGCACTTCCAGCAGGCCTGGCAGGTTGCTGGCCAGGGCGATGGTGATGCCGGCGATGACCAGCGCACCGAGCAGGTCGCCGAGGCTGATCGGCACCATGCTGGCCGCCGCGCCGGTGCCGCTGGCGTATTCGTACAGGGTGACGTTGTTGAGGTAGGAGAACACGGTGATCAGGTCCGACCATACCCAGTACAAGCCACCGATGAAGCCACCGAGCAGGGCCAGGCGGATCAGGCGCAGGGACTGCTGGTTGACCTGCTCGATGTCCAGGGTCGGTTCCTCGATGATGACTTCGCCGTCCAGACCTTCCTTGGCAGCCGCGCGCTTGCTCAACGCGCGCTGGTAGGCCAGGCGTCGCGCCGCCACCGACAGGCCACGGACGAACGCCGCCTCGATCACCAGCCAGAACAGCAGCAGGTAGAGGGTATAGATCAGGCGGTCGGTGAGTTTCAGTGCGGTGTAGTAGTAGCCGAAGCACACCGCGACGAACAGTGCGATCGGCAGCGCGGTGAACGCTACCCCGACCGCCTTGCGGAACAGCGACGTGTCGCGGTGCGCCGGGCTGCTCAGCAGCAGGCGGCTGAGCAGCCAGGCCATCAGCGCATAGCACGCCAGCACCACGCCGATGCCCAGCACGTCGTCGGCCAGCGCCGAAGGCTGGTGCTCGGCCACCGCGACCACACCCACCAGGGCCAGCACCACCGTGCCGAGCCTGCGTACCCAACCGCGCAGGAACTCCACCTGCGGCTTGTGCCAGCGGAAGTGCACCTCGGCCACGCCGCCGGGGGCCAGCACGCGGTAGGCGGTGTAGAACACCAGCCAGGCCTGGGCCAGTTGCCACAGCGCAGCGCCGAGGTTGGCGTTCTGGCCGCGGGCGTCGATCTGCAAGGCGTAGCTGCACAGCGCCAGGCCCAGGCTTACCGGCATGGCCAGGAGGATGTTGATGAGGATCGCTTGTGGCGTGTGCCACTGGCTGTCGCGACGGAAGTGGCCGATGTCCTGGTGCACCTTGCCCAGGCGCTGGTACAGGTACTTGCGCCGCCACAGCAGCGCGCCGATCACCAGCAGCAGCGGCAGGAACAGCAGCGGACGCTGGCTCAGGCCGTCGGCCAGTTCCTTGATGCCCGAGCCCCAGGGCAGGCTGGCGACCTGGTCGGCGAAGCGCTCGGGCACATAGCGCAGCCAGTCCCAGTCCAGCGGCTTGTTGCTGGGGATCCAGAACATCTGCTCATCGAGGGTGGTGCGCAGGTTCTGCGCGGTGCCCAGCAGTTGCTTCTGGTTGAGCTGCAGGGTGATGGACTCATTGAGCAATGCCGAAAGCTCGCGGTTCAGGCGCTCGAGCAGGTCGCTGCGGGTGATGGCGACTTCCAGCAGCGCCTTGCGCAGTTGCGGGGTGACATCCTGCTCAGGCTGGGTGGACAGCAGCTTGTCGACGTAGCTGACCGGGCTGCTCATCTGCTCGCGCTGCTGGTTGACCTCGAACTGGTACAGGCGGATATCGGCGATCTGGTCGGCCAGGTCGCGGTCTACCTTCAGGTGCGGCAGCGCCTGCTTCTGCTTGTAGAGGATCTTCGACAGCAGCAGGCTGCCCTTGAGCACGTTGATCTGCTCGTCCAGCGCCTGGTCGGCCTGGGTCAGGGTGTCGAGCTGCTGCTTGGTCTGCAGGTTCTGCTGGGTGAGTTCGTTGAGGCGGTCGGTGCTGCGCAGCAGGTAGTCGGAGAGCTTGAGGTTGGCGGCGCTCTCGTTGGCCAGCAGGGTGCTGCCGCCGGCTTTCTGCGCTTCGATCGACTGCTGGGTGACGGTCTGTTGCGACTGTGCCAGGCGCTTCTCGTTGATCAGTGTCTGCAGGTCCTGGATCTCTTGCTCCAGGCGTGCGGCACGCTCGATCAGCAGGTCGTGGCGGGCGTTGCCCAGGTCCTGCAGCAGACTGTTGCCGGCCAGCTCCTGGCGGCGCAGCAGGGTGAGGGCGTTGAGCGAGGCCAGTTCGGCATTGAGCTGGTTGCGCTGGTCGGCGGAAATTGCCTTGCCGTTGTCCTTGCCCGACTTCAGCGCGTTGTTGATCTGCTGGGCGCGGGTCTGGTTGTTGCTGATCTCGGCCTGGGCACGTTCGGGGCGGGTCTGGGAGTTGATGATCAGGCTGTTGGCTTCGGACAGCGCCTTTTGCAGCTCGCCCTGCTGGGTGCTGCGCTCGCTGAGCATCTGCTCGAGCTGCGGTACGCTGAGGCTGGCATAGCGCTGGGCTACGGGCGTGACCTTGCTGTCCTTGAGCTTGGCCAGTTCGCGCTGGCTGTCGCGGGTTTCCTGGGGGGCACCGGCCAACTGCTGTTTGAGGTCGGCGAGTTTCTTCTCGCTATCCTCTTTGCTCGCGATCAGCGTGAGGGTCTGTTCCAGGACCTGCTGGAGCGCCTTCTGCTCGGGCTCCGGCAGCTTGCGCTCGGCAATCTTGTCCAGGCTGTTCTGAATACCGGGAGCGGCCGGCACCTCGGCCGCCACAGCGGCGAACGACAGGGAAAGGCACAGCCCGAGGAGGGCTGCGCGGGCATACACGCGCAGGGACATAGGCAGACTACTTGCGAGAGGGCACTAACGGAGTTTAGAGGAACAGCCCCGGGCCGGGCCGGGTTCCTTCGGGGAATCTGACGCCCACTTTCTGGATCTTGTTCCCGTCCATGGTCGCGACCGTCCAGATCGTGCTGTGCCATTCGACCTGGTCGCCTACGACTGGAGCGCCTCCGACCTTCTGTCGGATGAACTGCGCCAACGGCATTTTCGCATCCAGGCCGTCGAGTTTCAGGCCATAAAGCGCTGCCACCGCGCCGAGTTCGGCATCGCCTTCGAGGACAAAGTCGCCGAAGAAGCGCAGGTCCAGGCCGCGCTGTGGCGCCTGGCTGAACAGTTTGCCCAGGGCGGGCAGGTTGTGCTCGTGGCCGATTACGCAAAGCATGTCGCCGACCTCCAGCACGGTACTGCCCGAGGGGTGCAGCAATTGCTCGCCACGGAACAGCGCGGCGATACGCGTGCCCTCGGGCATCTTCAGCTCGCGCAGGGCTGCGCCGATGCACCATTTTTCAGCGCCCAGGCGGTAGACGAACAGCTCCCATTCGCTGGTGATGTGCACTTCCAGCGCCGAGCGCGAGATCGGCGCTGGATCTGGCGGCACCGTGACCTTCAGCAGCTTGGCCATCCACGGCAGGCTGGTGCCTTGCACCAGCAGCGACACCAGCACGATGAAGAACGCCAGGTTGAAGAACAACTGCGCATCCGGCAGGCCCGCCATCAGTGGGAACACCGCAAGGATGATCGGTACCGCGCCGCGCAGGCCAACCCAGGAAATGAAGCCCTTTTCGCGGCCGTGGAACGCCTTGAACGGCAGCAGTGCGGCCAGCACCGACAGCGGGCGGGCGAAGAGGATCATCCACAGCGCCAGGCCCAGGGCGGGCAGGGCGATGGGCAGCAGGTCGTGCGGGGTGACCAGCAGCCCCAGCACCAGGAACATGCCGATCTGCGCCAGCCAGGCCATGCCGTCGAGCATGTGCAGGATGCCGTGGCGGCTGCGGATCGGCTTGTTGCCCAGCACCAGGCCGCACAGGTAGACAGCAAGGAAGCCGCTGCCGTGCAGGGCGTTGGTCAGCGAAAACACCACCAGGCCGCCGGCGACCACCAGGATCGGGTACAGGCCGCCGGCCAGGTTGATGCGGTTGACCAGTTGCAGCATCAGCCAGCCGCCGCCCAGGCCCAGCAGGCCGCCGATGCCGAACTCGCGCAGCAGGTGGGTCAGCAGGCTCCAGTGCAGGCCGGTCTGGCCGCTGGCGATCATGTCGATCAGGGTGACGGTGAGAAATACCGCCATCGGGTCGTTGCTGCCCGACTCGATCTCGAGCGTTGCCGTGACCCGTTCGTTCAGGCCTTTGCCACCGAGCAGCGAGAACACCGCCGCGGCGTCGGTAGAGCCGACGATGGCGCCGATCAGCAGGCCCTGGATCAGGCTCAGGTCGAACAGCCAGGCAGCGACCATGCCGGTAAGGCCGGTGGTGATGAGCACGCCCACCGTGGCCAGCGACAAGGCTGGCCACAGGGCCACGCGGAAACTCGCCACCCGCGTGCGCAGGCCGCCGTCGAGCAGAATCACGGCCAGCGCGAGGTTGCCCACCAGGTAGGCGGTCGGGTAGTTGTTGAAAATGATGCCGCCACCATCGACACCGGCGACCATGCCGACCGCGAGGATGATGACCAGGATAGGGATGCCCAGGCGCGACGACAGAGAGCTGACCAGGATACTTGCGCCCACCAGCAGTGCGCCGATCAGGAACAGGCTGTTGATGGTGCTGGCATCCAAAGGCAGGTACTCCGGGATATCGCAGAAAGATGACTTGACTGGCAAGTCGCGTGCCAATCGATTCTAACCTGATGAATTGCCAGCATGTAAAGCGTTTCTGCAGATGTACAAAAGGCACCGCGGTGGGTGCCTTTTGTTGTGCTGACTATGCGGGCCCTTTCGCGGGCAAGCCCGCCCCCACAGATTCACCACAGGCATGAAGACTTGTGCAGTACCTGTGGGAGCGGGCTTGCCCGCGAAGAGGCCGGTGCAGGATTACGCCTGCTTCACCTCACGCATCGGCTTGCCCTTCACCGGCGCACCGTTGGCCTTGTAGTACTTGGCCGTGCTGCGTGGCAGTGGCTTGCGGCCACGGATCTTGTCGGAGATTTTCTCGGCGATCATGATCGTGGTGGCGTTGAGGTTGCCGGTGATGATGATCGGCATGATCGACGCATCGACAACGCGCAGGCCTTGCATGCCATGCACGCGGCCTTCGCCATCGACCACCGCCATGTCGTCGGTGCCCATCTTGCACGAGCAGGACGGGTGGAACGCGGTTTCGGCGTGCTCGCGGATGAATTTGTCCAGCTCTTCATCGGTCTGCACGTGTGCGCCCGGGCTGATTTCGCGACCGCGATACGGGTCCAGCGCCGGCTGGGCCATGATCTCGCGGGTCAGGCGGATGCCGTCGCGGAACTCTTGCCAGTCCTGTTCGGTGGCCATGTAGTTGAACAGGATGCTCGGGTGCTGGCGCGGATCCTTTGACTTGGCCTGGATACGGCCACGGCTTGGCGAACGCATCGAACCCATGTGCGCCTGGAAGCCGTGTTCTTTCACGCCGTTGGAGCCGTTGTAATTGATCGCTACCGGCAGGAAGTGGTACTGGATGTTCGGCCATTCGAACTCAGGACGGGTGCGGATGAAACCACCGGCCTCGAACTGGTTGCTGGCGCCGATGCCGGTGCCGTTGAACAGCCACTCGGCACCGATGGCCGGCTGGTTCCACCACAGCAGCGATGGGTACAGCGACACCGGCTGGGTGCAGGCGTACTGCAGATACAGTTCCAGGTGGTCCTGCAGGTTCTCGCCGACGCCCGGCAGGTCGTGGACCACCGGAATGTCGAGGCTCTCCAGCAGGGCGCGCGGGCCAACACCGGAGCGCTGCAGCAGCTGCGGCGAAGCGATGGCGCCGGAGCTGACGATGACTTCCTTGCGGGCACGGGCTTCGACGCGCTCTTCGCTGTCACCGACCAGATAGGTCACACCCACGGCGCGCTTGCCTTCGAAGAGCACGCGATCGCTCAGGGCGTGGGTGACGATGGTCAGGTTAGGGCGCTTCTTGGCCTGGTCCAGGTAGCCACGGGCGGTGCTGGAGCGACGACCGTTCTTGGTCACCGAACGGTCCATCGGACCGAAGCCTTCCTGCTGGTAGCCGTTGAGGTCTTCGGTGCGTGGGTAACCGGCCTGTACACCGGCTTCGACCATGGCATGGAACAGTGGGTTGTTGCCGGCTTTTGGCGTGGCAACGCTGACCGGGCCGTCGCCACCGTGGTAGTCGTTCGGGCCGATGTCGCGGGTTTCGGCCTTGCGGAAGTACGGAAGGCAGTCGAGGTAGGTCCAGTCTTCCAGGCCTGGCAGTTCAGCCCAGCCGTCGAAGTCCATGGCGTTACCACGGATGTAGCACATGCCGTTGATCAGCGAGGAGCCACCCAGGCCCTTGCCGCGGCCACATTCCATGCGGCGGCCATCCATGTGTGGCTCAGGGTCGGTCTCGTAGGCCCAGTTGTAGCGGCGGCCTTGCAGCGGGAAGGCCAGGGCCGCCGGCATCTGGGTGCGGAAATCGAAGCGGTAGTCGGGGCCGCCTGCTTCCAGCAGCAGCACCGAGACGTTGGCGTCTTCGGTCAGGCGGGTGGCCAGGGTGTTACCGGCCGAACCGGCACCGACGATGATGTAATCGAATTCTTGGGACATGCAAAGTACCCTCGTTGGCAGTGTTCAGGGAGCGGGAGCGCCCGTGCGCAGTGGCACGGGCGTGGCCAGACCGGTCTTAGAAGACCGAGTTGTAGCCGCCCAGCTCGACCTGCACCGACTTGATGCGAGTGTATTGAGCCAGCGAGCTGACGCCGTTTTCACGGCCGACGCCCGACTGCTTGTAGCCGCCAACCGGCATCTCGGCTGGCGATTCACCCCAGGCGTTGATCCAGCAGATACCGGCTTCGAGCTTGTGGATGATGCGGTGCGCGCGGGTGATGTCGTTGGTGCATACGCCCGCAGCCAGGCCGTATTCGGTGTCGTTGGCGCGGCGGATGACTTCTTCTTCGGTTTCGTAGGTGAGGATGCTCATCACCGGGCCGAAGATCTCTTCCTTGACGATGGTCATGTCGTCGCGGCAGTCGGTGAACACGGTCGGGGCGACGAAGGCGCCCTTGCCGAACGCGCCTTCGGTCAGACGCTCACCGCCGCACAGCACGCGGGCGCCTTCTTCCTTGCCCTTGGCGATGTAGCCCAGGACGCTTTCCATGTGCGCGAAGCTGACCAGCGGACCGAAGTTGGTGTTCTCGTCCTCCGGGTTGCCGATGCGGATGCGGGCGACGCGTTCGGCGATCTTGGCTTCGAAGGCGGCTTTCATCGCTGCCGGAACGAACACGCGGGTGCCGTTGGTGCAGACCTGACCGGAGCTGTAGAAGTTGGCCATCATGGCGATGTCGGCGGCCTTGTCCAGGTCGGCGTCGTCGCAGATGATCAGCGGCGACTTGCCACCCAGTTCCATGGTCACTTCCTTGAGCGAGGAGCTCGAAGCGCTGGCCATGACTTTCTTGCCGGTGGTGGTGCCGCCGGTGAAGGAGACTTTCTCGATGCGCGGGTGCTCGGTCAGCAGGGTGCCGACTTCACGGCCGCTGCCGGTCAGGACGTTGAACACGCCATCCGGCAGACCGGCTTCGGTGAAGATCTCGGCCAGCTTCAGGGTGGTCAGCGAGGTGACTTCAGATGGCTTGAAGATCATCGCGTTGCCGGCGGCCAGGGCTGGCGCAGACTTCCACAGGGCGATCTGGATCGGGTAGTTCCACGCGCCGATACCGGCAGTCACGCCCAGCGGCTCGCGGCGGGTGTAGACGAAGGACGATTCGCGCAGCGGGATCTGCTCGCCTTCGATGGCCGGGATCAGGCCTGCGTAATACTCCAGCACATCGGCACCGGTGACGATGTCGACGTAGCGGGTTTCGGAGTACGACTTGCCGGTGTCCAGGGTTTCCAGCATGGCCAGCTCGTCGTTGCGTTCGCGCAGGATGTCGACGGCGCGGCGCAGGATGCGCGAACGCTGCATGGCGGTCATCGCGGCCCAGACTTTCTGGCCACGTTCGGCGCTCTCGACGGCGCGCTCGACGTCAGCCTCGGTCGCACGCTGGACGTGGGCAAGGACTTCGCCGGTGGCCGGGTTGATGGCTTCGAAGGTGGCATCGCTGCCAGCGTCGACATAACCACCATCGATGTAGAGTTTTTGCGTTCCGAAACGGGCCATAGAGTCCTCGCAAGTGCAGTGTGTGATTGGCTAGCCGCGTCGTGCTCCTGCCGGTTGGGCAGTCGCTGCGTGCGATCGTTCAGCCGCCTGGGGGTTGGTAGCCAGGTCGTGCTGCTTAGCCAGTTGTAGATCCATGTATTCGTAGGCGATCCGTATTGCCTGCTCGGTGTCGAACGCGTCGCCCGAGAGCGCACCACGCAGCCACAGGCCGTCGATCAGGGCCGCCAGTCCGCGAGCAGCCTTGCGTGCATGGTAGAGCGGCAAGACACGACGGAACTGGCAGCACAGGTTGGAGTAAAGGCGGTGATCGTTGATCCGCTGCAACCTGTGCAAGGACGGCTGGTGCATGCTGGCGGCCCAGAAGGCCAACCAGGTTTTCATTGCCGGGCCGCTGACCTGGCTTGCGTCGAAGTTGCCTTCGACGATCACTCTCAGGTGCGCCCGCGGGCTGTCGTCGGTGAGGGCTTGTCGGCGGGCGACGGTGCCTTCGCTCAACGCGTTCATGAGGTAGCGCATGGTCGCTGCGATCAGGCCGTTCTTGTCCTGAAAGTAGTGACTGATGATGCCGTTCGACACACCGGCCAAACGGGCAATCAGCGCAATGCTGGCATCTCCCAGACCGACCTGGTCGACAGCCTGCAATGTGGCGTCGATCAACTGCTGGCGGCGGATGGGTTGCATACCGACCTTGGGCATCTTGCTATCTCCTCAGGCCTGCGAGCGGACAACACGCATCCGACTCGGCGAGGGCCAGTCTATTTTTTTTTGATTGAACGTTCAATCAATAAAGAATAAGCTCTGCGACAATTTGTGCCATTGACAGTCTTTCAGGCGGTCGAGAAGGCACGGATTGACACCCCAGGAAAACGTGTAACCCCCGGAATACAAGGCGTTGACGGGCAAGAACGGTGCATGGACAGATTCTGCCGAGCGGTCGACGACCGCGCGGACGACCCTTGGAGCGGGTCAGGCGAGCTGTGACCAATGCGCGCATCCAGTGAGGATGAGGGCGCTCAGGTGCAGTCCGCCGGTCTGTTTTTTTGCAGCGTTTCGATTCGGGATCACGGTTTCCAAGGTGCTTTTATAACACCTGACGCAGTGGAGCTATTGCACCAATTGCGCGGGAAATGACTGATTAGCCTCCACAGCCGTACTGCCCGGAGCATTCGTGCAATGAGTTCTGCCTCCCTGACAAAGCCCCCCGCCGAGAGGGTTCGGGTCAACCGCGTGGTGTTCCTCACCTCCGCGCTGCTGGTCCTCGCGTTGACTGCCTTGCTTATCGCTGTACCCGAAACTGCCGGCCAGGTGCTGGGCGTAGCCCAGAAGTGGCTGACGCGCACCTTCGGCTGGTACTACATGCTGGTGATCTGCGGTTACCTCGTGTTCGTCGTCTACCTGGCCTTCTCCGACTACGGCAAGCTCAAACTGGGCGGCAAGGACGACCAGCCAGACTTCAGCTACGGCGCCTGGGCCGGCATGCTGTTCTCCTCCGGTATTGGCATTTCGCTGCTGTATTTCGGCGCATCCGAACCGCTGGACCACTACTTCAATCCGCCGGAAGGCACCCCTGCCAGCCTCGAGGCTGCGCGCCAGGGCCTGCAACTGACCTTCCTGCACTGGGGCCTGCACGGCTGGGCGATCTACGCCCTGGTGGGCCTGGCCGTGGGCTACTTCGCCTACCGCCACAACCAGCCGCTGGCGCTGCGTTCGGCGCTGTACCCGCTGGTCGGTGAGCGCTGGGTCAAGGGCGCGGCCGGCAATGCCGTGGACATCTTCGGCATGTTCGTCACCCTGCTGGGCCTGGTGACCAACCTCGGTATCGGCTCGATGCAGGTCTCCTCGGGCCTGGAGTACCTGTTCGGCATGGACCACAGCAAGACCAACCTGCTGGTGGTCATTCTGGTGATGGCCGGTGTGGCCACCGTAGCCGCTGTGTCGGGTGTGGAAAACGGCATTCGCCGCCTGTCCAACCTCAACATCATGCTGTTCAGCGGGCTGTTGATCTTCGTCCTGCTCGGCGGCAATACCCTGCACCTGCTCAACGGCTTCGTGCAAAACGTCGGCGACTACCTCAACGGCATCGTGCTCAAGACCTTCGACCTGTATGTCTATGAAGGCGAGGCCGGCAAGTCCGAGCGCTGGCTGGGCCTTTGGACCGTGTTCTACTGGGCCTGGTGGATCTCCTGGGGTCCGTTCGTCGGCATGTTCATCGCCCGTATCTCCAAGGGGCGTACCGTGCGCCAGCTGGTCAGCGGCGTGCTGCTGATCCCGCTGGGCTTCACCCTGGCGTGGCTGTCGATCTTCGGCAACACCGCGCTGGACCTGGTGATCAACCAGGGCGCCGTTGAGCTGGGCAAGACCGCGCTGGAGCAGCCCTCGATGTCGATCTACCAGTTGCTGGAGTACTTCCCGGCGGCCAAGATCGTGATCGGTGTGGCGGTGTTCGTCGGCTTCGTGCTGTTCCTCACCCCGGCCGACTCGGGCGCGGTGATGATGGCCAACCTTTCGTGCAAAGGTGGCCAGGTCGACGAGGATGCGCCGCACTGGATGGTGGTGTTCTGGTCGGTGATCATCACCCTGGTTACCATCGGCCTGCTGTTCGCCGGTAATTTCGAAGCCATGCAGACCATGGTGGTGTTGGCCGGCCTGCCGTTCTCGGTGGTGCTGGTGCTGTTCATGTTCGGCCTGTACAAGGCGATGAAGCAGGATGTCGCGGTCGAGCAGGAGCGCGCGGAGCTGGCTGCCCGTGGCCGTCGCGGCTTCAGCGAGCGCCTCACGCAACTGGAGCTTGAGCCGACCCAGGCGGTGGTACAGCGCTTCATGGACAAACAGGTCAGCCCGGCCCTCAAGGAGGCGGCGGAACAACTGCGCGCCCTGGGCTTCGAGGTGGAGACCCGCGTCGGTCAGTCGCGCAACATGATGGGCGTGCGGGTGATGATGGAAGAGGGCAACCCGTTCGTTTATGAAGTCAGCCTGGACGGCTACCTGGCGGCACCGAGCGAGGCGTCTGCCGGGGGTGAGCCAGAAGTGCGCCAGCGCTTCTACCGCGCCGAGGTGTACCTGCACAACGGCAGCCAGGAGTACGACCTGATGGGCTTCCTGCCTGAGCAGATCGTGCGCGATGTGCTCGATCAGTTCGAAAGTCACCGCCAGTTGCTGGGGCGTGTCTACAGCTGATTGCGTAAGCGGCGTATCGTTGTGAAAAGGGCTCTGTCGAATGACAGGGCCCTTTTTTCTTCAGTGGGCGATCACGTCGTGGCGGACCGCCGACTGCCGTTGCCCATGGTCAACCGGTGCGCAAAAGCATTATGTACCCCCCAGTGATATCGACTGGCGCGGAGGCTTTGGCTTCATTTCACAACGAGCCTTGAGCATGTCTACTACCTCCGTGAGTCACCCACCCTACGACCTGTACAGCGCAGTCGCTGCGCAGTTCGCTAATCGACCGACCTTGCGCGAAGTACTCGACCAGCAGGTCATGAAGATAATCGTCGAGCAGTATCCGCTGATCGCGATTCATCGCCCCGAGATGACTTCGGCACAGCCTCTCTCGCTGCTTTGCTCCACCGCAGATGACACTTACAGCAATGAGTTGCTGGTCGACCATCTGCTGCAGTTGGTCCTCGATGGCAAGCGCGTGGATTTCGCCAGCATGGGCGCTTATGCGCTGAGCCTGAATCCGTACCAACGCCTCTTCGCCATCAAGTCGCCTTTCGAAACCGGTGATGGAGACCTGGTCAAGCCTGAGAAACTGGTCGAACCGCTCGAGAAGATGCTGCCTCTGTTGCCCCACTATCTGCAGCAGGCGCAGATCGGCTACTGGAATGGCGACGGCCAGGGCAACCTGGATCTCTGGTTGCAGCAAGTGCTGCGTGCCAGCCTGCTGCAAGGCCTGGACGAGGCTGACCTTGAGGAGGCCGAGCGCGCCTGCCTGCGCCAACTGCTGTTGGGGAACACGCGTAACATCGAGGTGCAGGCCGTTCGCGTGCAGATGCACTTGGGCGATCGACAAAGCAGTGAACTGTTGCCCGGCTTACTGGTGACGACCCTCGACACACCGCGTCCGCTGGTCTTGTGGTGCCAACCGGATGGGGAGGTGCGTAGCTTCGAGTCACTGAGTGCCTTTGGGCGAGGGCTGCAGCTGCAGATGGCGCGGCGTTGCGAGTTCGATCGTATGAGCTGGAGTGGTTTCACGTCGGAGGGCGATGCGTTCGCCCTGCAAAGCGGGTTGCTGCTGGAGGTCCTGCTCGAGCGTCAGGCGCGTGTGCGCTGGGGGGCGGCTGATAGCGTCGCCGAGCTGGAGCGCCGGGTCGATGGTGCCTTTGACCCCTCGCAGTTTTTTGCTCAGCGCAGCAATGTGCCTGCCAAGCCGGTGGCCCTGTCGCTACCTGCTGGGATTCGGAGGGCCGGGTCTGAGGGGCAGGCCACCTACTTGCAGGCCATGCTCGATCTGACGCTGTTGCAGGGGAGTGACGGTGGTGAGCGCGCCCTGGACGGCGTGGACGATCTGCACACCTATGCAGCCCGTCGTCTTCGCGAAGAGATGCTTGCCGATCATCCAGTCGATGCCAACTACTTTGCCGATGATCTGCTCCTGACCATCGACACTTTTGTCAGCGACGGTCATGGCCTGGGTTTTGGGCAAAAGATCGACAGCCGTACCGTGACCCTGACCGAGCTGGCCATCGGTCGGCTGGCTGCGTCGCAGGGTGGCGTGGTGACACATATCGCCCACCGTAATGAACAGTTGATCATGGACTGGATGAATGTCGATTACATCCGTGAACTGGTCGCACGCGTCGATATCGGCGGTACCTACCCGACCTACGTCAACGACCTGCTCGCCGATGCCACCGACAACGCCGAGCGTATCGCCCGTTTCGGTCGCCAATGGCGTATCACTTTGATGTTCGATACCGCTCGGGCGGTGGTGGTCAATCGCCTGGATACGTTTGCCTATGGTGCAGTCGCCCGCTTCTGTCGCGATGGAGACGCGCAAGCAGCCGGGGTGAGAATTGCACCCTTGGCCTTCAGGCGTTCTCCGACCTCGAAGAAAGTGGATCGAGTGCACGGTTTCTATGTCATTGAAATCGTCGACTCCGGCCAGGTTGTGCTGTATTGCCCTATGTACACAGACGGCGCGGTCCATGTCTTCAAGGACGTCGATACTTTGATGGGGGCCATCCGCAAGCCTGGCAAACTACAGAATTTCGCGCTGATGTGGATGGATCAGAACGAGCGCCCTGTTTACGACAATGGTGGATTCAATGAACCTCACCTGCCGCATTGGGTGTTCGACCCCTCCAGTCCATTGGACAAGCCTGATCCTGCTCAACTGGCGCTGGAATTCTGGGAGCAGGACATCGACGCACGGATGTTCCAGGCGCGGCATCAGGTGTTGGTCGAGCTTGCCGACCGTTCGGCGGTGAGCAACAGCGAGTTGCGGTGGGGGGTAGTGATCGCGTTTGGCTGGGAGCTGCTCAATGCGGTATTGCCTGTGCTGCCAGGCCCGGTGGTTTCGATTGCCTGGCTGTACATGGGCATCCGCAGCCTGGCCAGCGATGTACAGGGGCTTGGCAGTGACAGCACGGGGGAACGCATTCAGGCCGTGATCGACCTTTTGAACAATACCTTGATGGCATTGATCCATCTGCAGACCCCCAGGAACACTGTGCTGGGGCCGCAGTACGATGTTACGTCGCTCGAAGAACTGCCCGCGGCGCAGGACGTAGCGCTTCACCCGCTGCCGGAGCCTGAACGCAAGCCTGCGGTGCTGGTGCGTGACTTGTACGGCACCACGCAGACACACCTGGACTTTTCGTGGCGTGGGGCTGGCGGCCTCAACGGACTTTCGGCTTCTCAACGCAGTCGCGTGCGCGAATTGGCGGTCGAGGTATCGCTGGCTGGACACGCGCCCGACACGCAAGGCGCAACGGCGGGCTTGACTGCCGTCGAGGGCAGGTACTACGTCAAGCTGGGGCAAGAGGTCTATCAGGTCGTTCTCCATGAAGGGGTGGTGAGAATCGTGGGGCCTGACCTGACGTCAGGACCTTGCCTGCACAACGATGGCGGTGGCTGGCGCATCGATACACGGTTGCAGGGGGGCGGTGGGCGTGGACGCAGCGCTGCGCAGGAACGGCTGCGCCAGAAGATTGCCGCTACGATCCAAAAGTCGCTGGAAGAGGTGGAGCATCATTTGCTTGAGGCAAACAAGCCGATTCCTGAGTACCTGAGACAGAACAGCCAGATCCAGGAGCTGCGGGCCAAGATCGTGAAGCTGGAGGAAACATTGAACCAACCTCCTCCCACGAACCCGGAAGACCTCTCCCGATTCAAGACGTTGTCCGAACTGTACACAGCAAAGCGCGATGAGCTATTGCGCGCGATGCAGGACCTGCGCCGGCAGCGTGTCGAGCTGGTCTACTCCATGTTCGAGCACCAAGCCAGCGCGCAGCAGAGCATTGTCGAGCTGCTGGATAACCCCAACTATACGCGCACAACCGCCCATGGCAGGGACCTGCGACAAGCCCTTTCGAATGCACGTCACGACTTGATTGGCTATGGCCTGTTCCTTCTGGATGAAGCGGTGGCTGTGGGTAGTTTCCGCGAGTATGACCAGATCGTCCGCAACCTGAGCGGAGCTACGCCAGAAAACCGCGCGGTTCTCTACGCCAAGTGTCGAGAGTTGCTCGAGGGCATGGTCCTGGACCAACCAAGGATCATGGAGGTCTCAAGCCAAATGGATCATGTGCTGGCGGTCAGCGATATCGATATGAACATCCAATCGAGCAGGGGCTCGGTCACCGTCGCTCAGGTCATCGCCTCGCGCAAGACTTCTACGGTCATGATTCGCTTCTTCCAGGCGATGAGCCTGGCCGAACTGGCACTTCGCTTCGAGGAGGGTGCCGCCAGCCAGCATTACACGATCTTCCGCGACGCGATTGCCAGCTACCGTTTGCGTGTAGCCGCAAATGCCCACCATCTGTCGATGTTCTGCGAACTGCCTATCGCCGAGCGCATCGAGGTGCTGCAAGGTGCCTGGGATGAGTATCTGGCGGCGATTCTCAACTGCGACCGCATCAGCAAGCTGGGCAGCGGGCTGGTCGATACCCAGCGCCTGGCAGCCTACAGAGAGCAGATGGTGAGCCTGAAGAAGATGGCAGGCGATGCGCTGGTAGAAGCCATGCGTGAGCAAGCTTCCGGACAAACCCAGGCCTCGCGCCGAATGGTTTATCCACTGCGGGTACTGCAAGTGGCGCGGACCCTTGCAGGTCAGACAGTGCTAGGTACAGAGGTGATGCTCGATGGGCAGGCGCAATTGCAGGTCAAGGGCGCGTTCAGCACCAAGATCCAGCACCGGTTTCAAAAGGTAGGCGGGACCTGGTTAGAGGAGGTCGAGAGCACGGAGCCTGAGTCGCAGTCGCGGACCTCGACGCCGGAATCCGAGAAGAAAAGCCGTGAACTGGCCGAAGGCATACTGGCGCAAAACGAGAGCGTCATCGAGCAGGCCAAGGCATTGGTGAGCAATGACGCGCAGGACAGCGGGTTGATCTCGATGCTTGATGCGCAGATCGCTGAAGTACTGGAGTTGCGCGAGCAGTTGGCGGACGCGGATAGCACCGACAGCCTGTTAGGCCGCCTGGATGACGCGGTGATCCGGTTGCGCGAGCAGAAGCGCGAATGCCTGATCGAGCTTTATACCAAGACGAGCTATCCCGCTGCCCGGGGTCTGAGCTTCCTCCATCAGCAAGGCTTGATCACGGTTGAGTACGTGGGGCCGCGCAAGCAGGTTTCAGATGGCTATCTGGATGAATACCGCATCAATCTGCTCAAGTCACCCGGCGACAGCAAAGGCCGGCCCCTGTGGGCCGCGCACTTCCACTTCGCCGACTCACAGGCGGCGCCCACAGCATTCGGCAAAGGCCATCTGAAGCTCTGGAGCCAGCGCAAGATGGGCTACAGGGAGCAGATGAGGGCTGCGAGCGAGGGACAGGTGCTGAGCATCTACCGGGGCAACCTGACCTACACCCAGGCCAAGGACGTCATTCCCTTCAACAGCCTGTAGGCACTCTGAACGGCCACGAGATCAACGGTTGCTGTAGCGACCATTGCGACCGTGCGCCGACATGGCCTGGTTGCTGCGCTCGGCGATCATCTGGCGCAGTTCGATCAACTCGATGCCCTGGCGCTTGAGCCCGGGCATCTCTCGTTCGAGCACTTCGAGAGTCTGCGGGTAGGGGTGGCCGATCAGCACCGCTGAACCTTGCTTGCGGGCAAGCTCGATGCCTTGGCGCAATTGGCCGGCGATGGCTTCGGTTGTGCGTACGTCATCCAGAAACACATCCCGCGAGACGTGCGCCAATCCAATCGCCTGGGCCTCGGCCGCCGCCACCGTGGCGGCGCTGGTGCGGCTGTCGACGAAGAACAGCTCGCGGCCCTGCAAGTTACCCATCAACCAGGCCATGGCGTCGCGCTGTGCGGTCATGCGGCTGCCCATGTGGTTGTTGATGCCTGCGGCGAAGGGCACCTTGAGCAGCGCGGCGTCGAGGCGTCGTGCCAGCTCCTCGAGGGGTAGCCCCGGATGCCAGGCATAGGGCCCGGTGGCGGGGTCCATGGGCATGTGCAGGATCACCGTACGCCCTGCCTTGTGGGCCTGGCGGGCGAATTCGGTGGCGTGCGGGGTGTCGGGCATGATCGCCATGGTGACCGGCCCGGGCAGGGCGAGGGTTCGGCTGTCGCGCTCGCTGCTCTGGCCCAGGTCGTCGATGATGATGCTCATGTAGGCCTTGGCCGGTGCCGCATGTGCGGTACCGGCCAGCAGGCAGAACAGCGTGAACAGCAGAAAACGCATGGTGGTTATCAATCACCCTTGGTGATGTTCAGGCCCTTGAGCAGGCTGAGCGCCTGGCTCAGCTGGAAGTCGTTGTCCTGCGGGCGCTCGGTACGCTTGCTGCTGCCGGTCGGGCGGTCAGCGCCGCCATTGCCGTTGCCCAGGTGACCCTGCAGATCGGCTTCCTTGAAGTTGTCCGTGTCGGCTTCGGCAGTGAGCTTGGCCTGGCGTACCTCGATGTCCGGCACGATACCCTGTGCCTGGATCGAGCGGCCGTTGGGGGTGAAGTACAGCGCGGTGGTGAGCTTCAGTGCGCGGTCGTTGGCCAGTGGCAGCACGGTCTGTACCGAGCCCTTGCCGAAGCTGTCGGTGCCCATCAGCACGCCGCGTTTCTGGTCCTGCAGGGCACCGGCGACAATCTCCGAAGCCGAGGCGCTGCCGCCGTTGATCAGCACCACCAGCGGTACGCCTTCGCTGGCGTCGGCCGGGTCGGCGGAGAAGCGCAGCTCGGAGTTGGCGATACGGCCCTTGGTGTAGACGATCAGGCCTTTGGTGAGGAAGTGGTCGGCCACTTCCACCGCCGACTGCAGGACGCCGCCGGGGTTGTTGCGCAGGTCCAGCACCAGGCCGCGCAGCTTCTTGCCGTTATCCTTGCGCAGCTTGGCCAGCGCCTTGCCGACTTCTTCGCCGGTCTTGACCTGGAACTGGGTGATACGGATATAGCCGTAGTCGTTCTCGAGCAACTGGCTCTTCACGCTCTTGACCTGGATGACCGCGCGGGCCAGCGTCACATCGAAGGGCGTGCCGCCGTCGCGTACCAGGGTCAGGGTGATCTTCTGGCCGATCTTGCCGCGCATCTTGTCGACGGCCTCGGTCATGGTCTGGCCACGGGTCGGGGCGCCGTTGATCTTGACGATCAGGTCGCCCGCTTCGATGCCGGCGCGTGAGGCCGGAGTGTCGTCGATGGGCGAGACCACCTTGACGAAGCCGTCTTCCATGCCAACCTCGATGCCCAGGCCGCCGAACTCGCCGCTGGTGCTTTCCTGCAGCTCCTGGAAGTCTTCAGGGCCGAGGTAGGCCGAGTGCGGGTCAAGGTTGCTGAGCATGCCCTTGATGGCATTTTCCAGCAGGGTCTTGTCATCCACCGGCTCGACATAGGCTGCCTTGATGCGGTCCATGACCTCGGCGAAGGTGCGCAGTTCGTCCAGCGGCAGCGGCGCCTTGGCCGTCACCTCGGTGGCCGGCACGGCAGCCGCCTTGGCGGGCTTGACCGGCTCTGCGGCGCTGGCCAGGGGCGCGCCGACGACCAGAGCTATGGTCAGGGCCAGCTGGGTGAGGCGAGACGAGTGCAGCATGTCGAACGAACTCCTGATCCTGTAGGTGCTCCCGCGGGAGCATCGGTGCGGCCCACCGTCGGGCCTGACCGTAAATGTTGCGGTGCCTAGCCTCGGCACCATTGCGCAGGGTCGGTGGGCCGGCCCTGCTGGCGAATCGCGAAGTACAAACCTGCGCTGTCCTGGCCGCCGCTGTCGCCGACGGTAGAAATGGCTTCCCCGGCCTTGACGATGTCGCCGGCGCTCTTGAGCAGGCTCTGGTTATGGCCGTACAGGCTCAGGTAGCCATTACCATGGTCGAGAATGACCAGAAGTCCAGCGCCGCGCAACCAGTCGGCGAACACCACGCGCCCGCCATGTACGGCGCGCACCTGAGTGCCGGCGCTGGCGCTGATCATCACACCGTCCCACTTGGCACGCGCATCACCGCCTCGCGTGTCGCCGAAGCGTGCCAGCAATCGACCATTGACTGGCCATGGAAGTTTTCCACGGGCGGCGGAAAATGCACCACCGTAGTTGGCGCCATCGCTGGACACCAGCGGGCCGAGCACGGTGCGGGCCTTTTTCGGTGGCTCTTGCGGCTCGTCGCGGCGAGCGTCGGCCAGCGCCTGTTCCTTGCGCCGCTTCTCTTCTTCCTGCTTGGCCAGCAGCGCCTTCTGCCGCGCTTCTTCGGCTTCACGGGCCTGGCGGGCGAGGGTTTCCTCGATGGTCTTGAGCACCTTGGCGAGGTCGGCCTGGTCCTGTTCGCGGGCCTGGAGCTTCTGGTCGCGATCCTTGACGTCGCTGTTGAGCTTGGCCAGTACCTGCTGGCGCTTGCTGCGTTCGGCCTCCAGTGCCTGGCGGCGGCTGTCGAGGTCGGCGCGCTGGGCCATCAGCTGTTCCTGCTGGCCGGAAATTTCCAGTTCGACATTGGCCAGCTGGCGCAAGGTTTCGTTGAAGGTGCGCAATTGTTCCAGGCGCGCCTTGCTCAGGTAGTCGTAGTACGTGAGGGTGCGAGCGAACTTCTCGGGATTCTGCTGGTTGAGCAGCAGCTTGAGGTATTCCTCGCGACCGTTCTGGTAAGCGGAGCGGGCCTGGATCGCGATCAGTCGTTGCTGTTCAACGCGGGCGCTCTGGAGTTTTTTTTTCTCGTGGTCAAGGCGCTCCAGTTCGCCCTCGGTCTTTTTTAGTTCTTGCTGAAGACCCTCCACCTGCTTTTCGAGATTGCCGATATCGGTCTCGGTGGATTTGAGGTCTTTCTGCACGCCGGCTTTCTCTTCCTGGAGCTTGCCCAGCATTTTCTTGAGCTCGGCGATGTCCTGGCGAGTGGCGTCCAGTTGTTGCTGGGTCTGCGCGCGCTCGTCGGCGAACGCCGGACTGAGCAGGCATGACAGGGCTAGGAGTATGAGGGCGCGGCGCATGGAATCGGGCGTACCAGGGATGGAGACTGGCCTAGTATGCCCGCCTGAGCGTGCAAAAAAAACGCCCCGCTGCGGGTGCGGCGGGGCGTTTGTCCGGAAATCACGTCAGGGTGCGCTGCGTCTCGGCCCCAACGCGCAGTCTCAAGCGTCGATCAGGATCGATGTTCCGGTCATTTCGGCAGGCTTCTCCAGCCCCAGCAGCTTGAGCATGGTCGGCGCCACATCGGCCAGCACGCCACCGTCACGGACCTTCACGCTGCGCTTGCCGACATAGATGAACGGTACCGGCTCGGTGGTGTGCGCGGTGTGCGCCTGGCCAGTGGACTCGTCTTCCATCTGCTCGACGTTGCCGTGATCGGCGGTGATCAGTGCTTCGCCACCGACCTTGTCCAGCGCCTCGACAATGCGCCCGACACAGCCGTCCAGTGCCTCGACGGCCTTGACCGCCGCGTCGAATACGCCGGTGTGGCCGACCATGTCGCCGTTGGCGTAGTTGACCACGATCACGTCATAACGCTGTTGCTCGATGGCCTCGATGATGCGGTCGGTCACTTCCGGCGCGCTCATTTCAGGCTGCAGGTCGTAGGTGGCGACCTTCGGCGACGGGATCAGGATGCGCTCTTCGCCTTCGAACGGCTCTTCACGCCCGCCCGAGAAGAAGAAGGTCACGTGGGCGTACTTTTCGGTCTCGGCGATGCGCAGCTGGGTCTTGCCGTTCTTGGCCAGGTACTCGCCCAGCACGTTGTTCAGGCTGGCTGGGGCGAAGGCCGCGGGGGCGGGGATCTTCGCCGAGTACTGGGTCAGGCCGATGTAGGCCGCGAGCTTCGGCAGGCGCGCACGGGGGAACTCGTTGAAATCGGCTTCGACGAATACCCGCGACAGTTCGCGGGCGCGGTCGGCGCGGAAGTTCATGAAGATCACCGCGTCGCCGTCTTCGACCTTGACCGCCTCGCCGATGCGCGTGGCCTTGACGAATTCGTCGCTCTCATCGCGTGCATAGGCTGCTTCCAGCCCAGCCACGGCGCTGTCTGCGCTGTACTCGGCGGTGCTGTCGACGATCAGGTTGTAGGCGGCGCTGACGCGGTCCCAGCGGTTGTCACGGTCCATCGCGTAGTAACGGCCGATCAGGCTGGCGATGCGGCCCTTGCCCAGCTTGGCGAAGGTCGCATCGAGCAGTTCGATGGACGACTGGGCGCTGCGCGGAGGGGTGTCGCGACCGTCGAGGAAGGCGTGCAGGTAGATTTTCTCGGCGCCACGCTGGGCGGCCAGTTCGGCCATGGCGACGATGTGGTCCTGGTGGCTGTGCACGCCGCCGTCGGAGAGCAGGCCCAGCAGGTGCACGGCCTTGCCGGCTGCAACTGCCTTGTCCACGGCGCCGGTGAGCACCGGGTTTTCGAAGAACTCGCCGTCGCGGATAGCCTTGGTGACCCGGGTGAAGTCCTGGTACACCACACGGCCGGCGCCGAGGTTCATGTGACCGACTTCGGAGTTGCCCATCTGCCCGTCCGGCAGGCCGACATCCATGCCGGAACCGGAGATCAGGCCATGCGGCTGAGTGGCGCGCAGGCGGTCATAGACCGGTGTGTTGGCGGCGTAGATGGCGTTGTATTCGGGGCTTTCGCTGTGACCGAAACCATCCAGGATGATCAGGACCAGGGGCTTGGGCGTGCTCGTCATCAATCAAACTCACGGTTGTTCAAAGATGATAAAGACACGCATTTTAGGGCAAATCGGCCAGCGACGGCGAATATTCGTCGGTTCGTACGACCAGCGTCCCGACGGGTTGCAGATGAAGGCTGTTTCCGAGCCGGCCCGGCGGGCTTTGGCGGGCATGGGTGGCTGTGTATACTGGCCGGCATTTTCAATCGCCTGGAACACCCCTGATGGTTGCTCACCTGATTCAATTCGCGACAGATCACTTCATCCTGGTTGCGATCTTCTTCGTCCTGCTGATCCTGCTGCTGGTCAATGAAATCCGCCGCGGCGGCCAGAGCCTGAGCAACGGCCAACTGACCGCGCTGGTCAACGCCGAGAAGGGCGTGGTGATCGATATCCGTCCCAGCAAGGAATACTCCGCCGGCCACATCGTCGGGGCGCTGAACATTCCGCAGGACAAAGTCATCGGCCGCATTGCCGAGCTGGAAAAACACAAAGAAAAGACCCTGATCATCGTCGATGCGATGGGCCAGCAGTCCGGCACCATCTGCCGCGAGCTGCTCAAGGCTGGCTTCACCGCTGCCAAGCTCAGCGGTGGTGTGTCCAGCTGGAAAGCCGATAACCTGCCCCTGGTGAAGTGATATGAAGCCCGTCATCGTCTACTCCAGCGACTACTGCCCCTACTGCATGCGCGCCAAGCAACTGCTGGCGAGCAAGCAGGTGGCGTTCGAGGAAATCCGTGTCGACGGCAAGCCCCAGCTGCGCGCCGAGATGGCGCAGAAGGCCGGGCGTACCTCGGTGCCGCAGATCTGGATCGGCAGCACCCACGTTGGTGGTTGCGATGACTTGTTTGCGCTGGAGCGCTCGGGCAAGCTCGACGCCCTGCTCGAGGCCTGATTCACGCCTCTTTCAACCATTTTCAGAAAAGGATCTGCCATGACTGACCAACAGAACAACGGCGCCGCCGAAGAGAACAGCCCACAATTCTCCCTGCAGCGCATCTACGTGCGTGACCTGTCGTTCGAAGCCCCGAAAAGCCCGCAGATCTTCCGCCAGCAGTGGGAACCCAGCGTCGCGCTGGACCTGAACACCCGCCAGAAGGCCCTGGAAGGTGACTTCCATGAGGTCGTGCTGACTCTGTCGGTTACCGTCAAGAACGGCGAAGAAGTCGCCTTCATCGCTGAAGTTCAGCAGGCGGGCATCTTCCTGATCTCGGGTCTGGACGCAGCTTCCATGAGCCACACCCTGGGTGCGTTCTGCCCGAACATCCTGTTCCCGTACGCGCGTGAAACCCTCGACAGCCTGGTGACCCGTGGCTCGTTCCCGGCGCTGATGCTGTCGCCGGTGAACTTCGATGCCCTGTACGCTCAGGAGCTGCAGCGCATGCAGGAAGCCGGCGAAGCGCCTTCCCTGCAGTAATCGTTATCGCGCGGCATAAAAAACCCTCGGGATCGACCCGAGGGTTTTTTTATGGGCGCAAGCCGAACTTCAGCCGAACTGCTTCTGTTGTTGCTGCTGCTTGGCCACTGCCTCCGACGCTGCCACGTAGGCTTCCTGGAACTCGTCGCTCTCCAGCCAGGCCATGGTCGCCGCTTCATCGGCGCCATCGAGCCAGGCGCGGTAAGCGGTGAACACCAGGACGATGTAGTCGGTGGCGTGCTCTTCCTTGTGCCCCTTGAGTACCAGCGCCAGCAATGGATCGACCAGGAACACCGAGATCATCGACACCAGGCTGGCTTCCTGGGCCTCCTTCATCTTGTCGAACAGGGCGTCATAGCTCCCAGACTCCATGGCCTTGTTGTACACCTGCTCGACACTGGCGCTGTCGCCAGCGCTGGCCTTGACCGCCTGGCCGCCGCGGACCATGCGGTTCTGCTTGGCCTTGGAGGCGGCGCGCTTGGCGCGTTTCTGTTGCTTGGTGTTGGAAGCCATGGGTGAATCCTTGGGTGTGTCCGGAAAAAACGCGTATTGAAGCCTAGTTGCCGCAGTTCTGGATAGGGCCCATCGGTCAGAAGCTGTAGGTGCCTGTCACCACCAGGCTGCGCGGATCGCCGAACTGGATCTGCGCGGCGCTGGTCGCCGAGCTGTAGTAGGTCTTGTCGGTGATGTTGTTCAGCGCAGCGCGAACGTCCCAGTCGTGGGTGCGGTAGCCGGCCAGTGCATCCCAGTGCCCATAGCCTGGCAGCACCGTGGTGTTCTGGTTGTCGGCGTAGCGTTCGCCGACCAGTACCAGGCCGGTTTCGGCGTACCAGCCCAGCTCCGGCTTCCAGGTCACGAACAGGCTGGCGTTGCGCCGCGCCACGTTGTTGACCCGGTTACCCTCCAGGCCGCTGTTGTCCTTGGCGATGATGGCATCCTGCAGGCCGATGCCGCCGCGTACGTACCAGTTGCCGACCACATTGCCCTGGGCGGTCAGCTCCACGCCACGCGAGCGTTGCAGGCCGGTGAGGATGGTGATGCCAGGGTTGTCCGGGTCAGTGGTGCGACGGTTGTAGAGCTCCAGCTCGTAGACGGCGAGGGTGGTGCTCAGGCGCTCGTCGAACCAGTCGCTCTTGACCCCGATTTCCTTCTGCCGGGTGTTCTCCGGAGCCGTTTCGTTGGTGTTGCCGGCAGCGCCGGGGGTGATACCGATCAGGCCGCCGCCGACCGGGGAATAGGTCTTGCTCCAGGAGGCATAGAACGAATGTTCCTGCCATGGCGAATAGACCACTCCCAGGCGCGGGCTGGTGCTGTTGTCGTCCTGTTTTTCCGAGATGCCGCGCAGCTTGTTGGTGGTTTCCACCTCGAATTGGTCGAAGCGCACGCCCGCCAGGATCTGCCATTGGTCGTTGAGGCGGATCTGGTCCTGCAGGTAGACGCCACGGCTATCGACCACCGTGTGGTTGTAGCTCGACGGCACCATGGGACCGTTGTGTTGCAGGCGCCGGTTGGGGTTGTCCAGGTTCAGCGACGGCACCGCCTGGCCACCGGCACTCACCGCCCGCGCGGTGTACAGGCGCGGATCGCGGCGCTGATTGCCGAATTCCAGTCCCAGCAGCAGCTTGTGCTCCAGGCCCCAGGTGCTGACATCGCCCTCGGCCTCGAGGTTGTTGAAAAGGTTGCGGGTGTTCAGGTCCTGCTGCCAGCGCTGGCGGGTCACCAGATTGGTGCTGGGGGTGTAGCCGGTGAGGTAGGTGTTGTCGAAGTCGCTGTCGAGCTTGAACAGGCTCAGGGTATGGCGCACTTGCCAGTTGTCGCTGAGCTGGTAGTTCAGGCGCGAGCGTAGCGACTGCGACTTGTCGTCGATGAAATCGCGCTGCGTGTCGCCGTACGTAGTGCTGCGCCCGACATCCGCCGGACGACCGCCGACGCCAGGAATGCCGCGATCCGGGGTGCGGTTGTAGCGGCTGTATTCGTACTGCACCAGCCAGTTCAGGTCGGGGTTCAGTTGCCAGCTCAGCGACGGGGCGAACAGTTGGCGGTTGCCATCGACCCCATCGCGGAAACTGTTGTTGTCCTGGTTGCCCATGTTCAGGCGCACGCTGATGTCGTCGTTCAGGTCGGCACTGAGATCGGCGTACAGGCTGCGCAGGTCCTCGCTGCCGCCCTGGGCTTCGATGGTCGAGCGCCGGCCATGCTCGGGCGCCTTGCTCACCCGATTGACGATGCCGCCCTGGCTGCCACGGCCATAGAGCACGGCTGCCGGGCCCTTGAGCACCTCGATGCGCTCGATGTTGTGCAGGTCGCGTACGTACTGGCTGTCATCACGCACGCCGTCCAGATAGAAGTCGTTGCTGGCGTCGAAGCCGCGGATACGCAGGCTGTCGAAGCGTGTGTCGGCGCCGCTGCTGACGTTGGGGATGCCTTCCAGTGTCTTGCCCAGGCTGTTGTTGCCGTAGTCCAGCACGTTGGCGGTCTTGACCGTGTCGATCGCCTGCGGAACGTAGCGCACCGGCGTCGAGGTGCGGGTGGCGGTGCTGACGTCCTTGACCCGCGGATTATCGCGCTCGCGTTCACTTTCAGCAGTGACCGAGAGCTCAGGCAGGGTAGTGGTGGCAGCGCTGGCAAGGCCCGCGCTGAACATCAGTGAGAGGCCCAGAGACAGGGGAGACAAGCGGCAGGGGACAAGCATCGGCAGGCATCCAGCAGAGATTGTTATGAAAAGGATGCGAATGGTAATGCTTGCTATTTGCTCTTGCTTGGCTATTTGTAAAGGCGAGTATTTACGAATGTATCAAATTGTAACTGATAATTATTCGCTTTTATCGAGGTGTTTTTGTCAAGCCAACCAGAAGTGAGTTGCCTGTACGAAAGTACAGAAAAGAGAGGGAATAACTGTCTGCTCTGCGATTCAGCACAGTTTTGCACCAGCTCTGGCCTTTAATTTGGTTATATCAACCTTCATTTCACGTTTTTTTGACATTGCGAAGCACACGCGGCTAGGATTCGGCCTCTACGCCTGCCGGCCATCAGTTGGCCGAGCGCCGGACGAAGCCCGCTACCTGCAAAAGGAGCGGGGTTTTCAGTTTGGATACAAGCGTCGAACCTACGAAGGGGCGTTGGTTCCTGGCGTTTTAGGTAGCAGAGCGTTCTGATTCGGTAATAAGGAAAACAACATGTTGAATACAAGGATCAGCCTGGTAGCGCTGGCACTCATCGCCGCCACTCAGGCCCAGGCCAACGACCAGGCCGAAAGCAAAGGCTTCATCGAGGACAGCCACGCCAACGTCCTCCTGCGCAACGCCTTCATCAACCGTGACAAGAAGCACCACACCAACGACCAGTCCCAGTGGGGCCAGGGTGTGATCGCCAACTTCTCCTCCGGCTTCACTCAAGGCACCGTGGGTGTCGGTGTCGACGCCTTCGGCCTGTACGCCGTGCGTCTGGATGGTGGCAAGGGTCGTAACGGCGGCGCCGGTATCGACTTCTTCAAGCGCGAGAACACCGTCGATGCCGATGGTCGCAGCTCCGCAGCCAACGACCTGGCCCGTGGTGGCGCGGCGATCAAGTTCCGCATCTCCAACACCGTGCTGAAGTACGGTGACCAGATGCCGGCTCTTCCGGTTCTGCAGTACGACGACTCGCGTTTGCTGCCGGAAAGCTTCACCGGTGCCCTGCTGACCTCCAAGGAGATCAAGGGCCTGGAGCTGAACGCCGGTCGCTTCACCCAGGAAGCGCGCAAGAGCGCCCAGGGCCGTGACAGCGGTGCACTGAAGTCGATCAACGTCTTCGGTGGTAGCTACAAGTTTACCGACAACTTCACCGCGTCGCTGTACACCGCCGACAACGAAGACGTGATGCGCAAGCACTACCTGGGCCTGAACTACGTCTTCCCGATTGCGGCCGACCAGTCCCTGACCCTGGACTTCAACGGCTACAAGTCGAGCCTGAACAAGCAGTTCGTCCAGCGCGCCGAACTGAACGGCGACAGCAACACCATCTGGAGCCTGGCGGCCACCTACGCCTTCGGCCCACACTCGATCACCCTGGCGCACCAGCGCAACACCGGCAGCACCGGCTACAACTATGGCGGTTACAAGAACCAGCCATGGGGCGTGGGTGACGGTGGTTCGACCATCTACCTGGCCAACTCGTACTGGTCCGACTTCAACGCCGAAGACGAGCGTTCCTGGCAACTGGGCTACGGCCTGGACTTCGGTGCCTTCGGCATCCCAGGCCTGACCTACAAGATCGCTTACGTGGTGGGTGACAACATCAACACCCGCAACCTGAGCAATCCGCAGGGCTTCGGCGAAGGAAAGGAGCGCGAGATCTTCAACCAGCTGCGTTACGTGGTTCAGGAAGGTCCAGCCAAGGACCTGTCGGTCAAGCTGCGCGGCTCGTGGGTTCGCACCAACAACGCCGTCCAGCAGAACGGCTACAACGACGACGGCAACGAAGTTCGCGTGTTCGTCGAGTACCCGATCAGCATCTTCTGATACTGATCTGGCGTAACGAAACAGCCCCGGCATTTGCCGGGGCTGTTTCGTTTCAAGGCTAGCGCGCCAACAGTTGCGGATAGTCGCCGAACCAATATTCCATCGCGTCGGCGTCCACACCGTTTGCCCCGGTCCAGAAATCCACCGGATAGCTCCAGTCCGACGAGCGCGAGCTGCTGGGCGCCAGACCCTGATTGGTGAAACGCTGCAAAAGCCCAGGGTGTTCGGGCGTCTGCAGGATGGCGCAATGCCCCAGCAGATCGATAAAGCTGCGCGCTTCCTCTTCGCTCATCTTCACGCCCTTGAGCTTGCGCAGTTGCTTGAGCATATCCTTGGGCCTGGCGCTGTCTGGCATCGCCCGGATCATCTCGAAGATGCGGGTCGTGAGCGGCAGTGCCTCAGGTCGGGGGCTGTCGATGGCGTTGGCCTGTTGCAGGAAGAACGCCATCTCGGCGATATCGCCACTCAGCACGCTGCCGCACAGGTAGCGTGTCTGGTTCAGCAGGACGAAATCGATGTCCAGATGCTCGAAGGCACCGCACACCTGGCAGTTGAGCTGCTTGTCGACGCTGAACGGGTGCTGCATGAAGTGAGTTGCGCTGGCGAGTGAGGAAAGGCCGGCGCGCAAGTGTGCCTGGTTCGTTTCCACACCGTGCAGGAACTGGGCGACGATATTTGCCTTGTCAGCCTTGTCACGCTCCTGCAGCAGCCACTGCACTACCTGGTCGTGGGACATTTTCTGGCTTGCAGGTGCCAGCCCGGCCTTCTTCAGCACCGGGTCGATCGCTTCGCCTTCTTCGTAATCTTCCAGCGCCTCGCGAATCGCCGCCAGTTGCTTGCTTGTCGTCATTTGCCACATGTCCTCGTGTTGACCTTTCTCGGTGCCGCCTTGCTGGCCAGGACCGGCAGTGAACTGACCTTGCTGACGCCCGAATTGCGCAGATAGGTCTTGGCAGCCTTGATCCTGCGTCTGCCGCGCACCGTCTTGGCCTTGGCATCGGAAATACCGTGGATCTTGTTGCCGCGGACCTTGGGATTCTTGCGTCCGAGCACCTGCTTGCGTTCGCGGATGCCGGCGTTCTCGATACCGCGTGCCACGTCTTTGGGCGTGCCATGGGGCGTGACCTGGTTGATACGGTCGCCATACCTGAAACGATAGCCGTCGGTGCCTTTGGTCTTGCCATGGCGACGCATCACATCTTCCAGCGAAGCCTTGTCGGAAGCCCGGCCGTGATAGTAAGCCTTGCCGTTGCGGTCGGTCAGGATGTAGTTCCAGTCCAGCCCGTGAGGGTCGATCCAGGTGAATGGGTTCGGCGAGTACTGGTACAGGTTGATGCCGCCTTCCAGGCCGATGGGGTCCGGCTGGGTGAATCGCCCTACCTGCGGGTCGTAATAGCGGAACAGGTTGTAGTGAAGCCCGGTTTCGCGGTCCAGGTATTGGCCCTGGAAACGCAGGTTCTGCTGTTCGCTGAACGGAGCGGTATTGCGCTCGTTCAAGGTGGCCCCCCAGGTTCGATACTCGCATTCCCACAAGGTCTGGCCGTCGGTATCGTTCAACTCGACAGGCTGGCCGTTGAGGTCGGTCTGGTAGTAGCGGATCTGCTGGTGTTCACCCAGCCCGTCGACCCGCGCCATGGGCTCGTACTCATCGCCATACAGGTACAGGGTGCTGTGACCGTTGCGGGTTTCGCCCAGCAGTTGCAGGCCGTCCCAGAGAAACCGGGTGCTGCCAAGCAGGTTGCCGCGATCATCGTGCTCGTCCTTGCCAATGCGTCGCCCCAGCGGGTCGTAGTGCATGCTGACCTTGCGTTCCCTGCCGTGAAGGACGGTCGCTACTTGAACCAGGCGTTCTTGCGCATCGTAGGTAAAGGTCTGCAATCCATACTGGCTGCTGCGCCGCTCAAGGAGGCGAGCGAAGCCATCGTAGCGATAGCGGTTGTCGCGATAGCGCTGCAACTGGTTGTGGCGAACTGCAACGCCAGGCGTCTCGGTGAGGTTGGCCGCGGGATCATAGTGGAAGCTTTCGTTCTGCCCGGCCAGGGCACTCTGGCAGGCCATCACCCGGCCGCTGGCATCGTGCGGCAACAGCACCTGGTGCTGCTTGCCGGGTTGCTGGATGTAGCGCTGGACCAGATTGTCCAGATCATCGAACACGAAACGCTGCTGCCAGGGCGCCGGACCGTGAGCCGGCTGCTGCGCGTTGCGGCGTAATTGGGTGCGCAGGCGGCCGCAGCGATCGTACTCGCGGGTCAAACTCATGCGCCCCTGAGTCCGGCTGACTTCTCGATGCAGGCGATCGCGCTCGAAGTCGCAGACCACAGTGCCATCAATGTTGACCTGATGCAGGTGACCGCTGCCGTAATACAGACGGTTCACCGTACGGCCATCGGGCAGTTGTGTCTGGATAAGGTTGCCCAGTTCATCGTAGCGATGCAGCAGCTTGCCGGCGTCGGTGATTTCGGCCAGGCGTTGGCCAAGGCCGTCGTATTCGAAAGCGACACTGGTCGACTGCCCCTGAGTGTCGGTGAAGGTGACCGATAGCAACTGATCCACGCCGTCGTAGCAATACTCGGTACAGCCATCGTCGGTGGTGAATGACAGCAGCCGACTGCCGGCATCACGCACATAGGTGTGCCGCAGCACCGGCTCGGGGCTGCCAGGTATGGGGTGCCAGTCGATTTCCAGCAGCTCGCCGAGCGCGTCATAGCGGTAGCCTTTGCTGCTCAGGTCCAGGTTGTGCTGGCGCTGCAGGCGATCAGCAGCATCCCATTCGAACCGATAGTGTTCGCCGTTCTCGTTGGTCAGCGTCACCAGGCGGGCGAACAGGTCGTAACCCAGGCGTACGCTGCGGCCCAGCGGATCGCGCTGCTCGGTCAACTGGCCGTGCCGATCGTAGTGGTAGAGGGTCTGGTGCCCCAGCGGGTCGACATAGGCCGACAGCAGGCCGGCAACGGTGTAGCTGTAGCGGTGGGTCCGACCATCGGGCTCGACCTGCTCGATCATCCGCCCCAGCACGTCATAGGTGTAAGTGGTGCTTTCGCCATCGGCATCGGTGATCCGGCAGGGAAAGTCGTGGCGATCGTACTCGTAGCGGGTGCGATAGCCGGAGCAATCGATATCCTCGACCAGCAGGCCGCGGGTGTTCCAGCGCTGGTGGCGCTGGCGCCCCGCGGCATCGGTGATGACGATGACCTGCCCGCGTTCGTCGTACTGGTAACGGGTCACCTGGTGCAAGGGATCGGTTTCGCTGATGCAATTGCCACGCTGGTCATAACGGTAGCGCCAGCGATTCCCGGCGCTGTCACATTCCTCTCGTGGCAGGCTCCAGTGTTCCAGCCACAAGGTCGATTCACTTCGCCCCAGTGGATCAATGGTCTGGGCAAGGTTGCCGGACTCATCATAGAAATACTGCCACTGGCCGCCAAGCGGATCGGTCGCACCCAGCAACTGGCGTTCGTCGTTCCACTGGAATTGCCAGCAGTTGCCCAGCACATCGAGATAACGTTCGACCTGGTACTGGCGGTTCCAGTGACGGATGCTGGTACGCCCAAGATTGTCGGTGACCTCGGTCACACCCTGGGCAATGTCGTAGCGAAACTGGTATCGCTCGCCCTCGCTGGTGGTGTGCAGTGACACCCGCCAGCCATCCTCGCTGTGCATCCACTCGTAGAAGCAGCGCAGGCCTGCGGGAGTCTGGTGTTCGATAAGGCGCTGGCCGTCGTCATAGGCGAATCGGCGCTGCAGTTGGCCGAGCGCGTCGCGCACCTCGTTCAGGTCGCCGCGATGGTCGTAGCCGTAGCTGACGAGCGTCTGGCGGTTGCCGTCTTCGAATACTTGTTCGATCCGACCCAGGCGTTGCGGCCAGCGCTCGTGAGCAATGAGCTGGACGCAGACGCGATCAAAGGTGTCGCGCAGACCTGAAAGGCGCCCTTGATCGTCGTAGTCGAGATGAATGCGGTTGTCGTTGCGGTCGCCCAGTTTGCTCAGGCGCAGGTGTGAAGGGTTCGTCGGTGCAGGCTCGAACAGGCGATAGAGGCCTGTCTCGATATCCTCGATCAGCAGCTCGCCATTGAGGGCATGACGTACGCTCAGGCCCTCGGCAGCGCTGAACACGGCATCACCTGGCGGGATCTGGCCCATGTCGATGACCCGCATCTGTTCATCGTTGTACAGCAGGCGATCGGCCTGGACGGTCACGAAGACTTCGTAAGGTACGCTCCAGCTGGCGCCGAACAGGCCGTCGCGACGCTCGTCGCGGCTGTTGTAGGAGCGCTGCCAGTCCAGCGGCAGCAGGCTCTGCAGGCTGAAGTCCAAATCCAGGTCGTCAGCGAGCACCTTGGCGCCGGTCGGAGCGTGGACCGGATTCGGCGAGCCGGCAATTGCCGAGGTCAGGGCACCGGTCACTTCGCTGGTGATCAGCGTGGTTACACCCCCTACCAGCATGCAGCCGAAGCGGCTGTAGAACTTGCCACCGCGCCCGCGCAGCATCAGCAGGGCGGTGATGGCCAGGCCGATGCCCGGGGTCTTGCCGCTACGGATCTCACGCACGACGATCGGCTCGCCACCGATGCGCACGTTTTCGGAAATTTCCCCGGCATCGACGATGACCGCCTCGCAGGTGCTGCGATCACCGCTGCGACAGGCGGGATGACCGTTGATCAGCACCTTGCTCGAGCCCTCCGCCAGGTATTGCGGGGGCATTGGTGGATGCTTGCTGCAGAGGATCTTGTCGTCTTCGGCCTGCTCCGTGTTGGCGGCAGGGCTGGCGACGGTCGGTCGCCACATCTGGGAGAAGAAGCCCTTGGCCATGTCGAGGAAGCTTTCTTCCTTCTCCGCTCCCGGCGCGCCTTCGCCACCCGCTGCCAAGGCTTGCGCAGGGCCGGTGACGATTCCGGCAGCGCGTGCTGCACGCTTGCCGTTGGTCTTGGTGTCGGAGGAGCCGGTGAGGATGTTGGCTTGTACGCTTGGTGGGAACAGGGCATTGCCGATGCCCTCGCATAATCGACTGAGCCCGGTGTCCGCTCCGGTCTTGGCCATCACCACGCCCACCACCAGCCCCACCACCGCGCCAAGCACGAAGCAGCCCAGGCCGCCGGTGGCCACCGTCAGGCCCAGCGCTGCTGCCACCGCTGCCGTGGCCAGGGCGCCGATGGCGATGTTGGCGGCAACCTCCAGCACACCTCCGACGATATCGGCCATCATCGAGGTATGCATCAGCGCGTCGCCTTCGCGTGCGGCCCAGAGTGCGTCGGACATAGGTCAGGTCAACCGAGGTTGTCGAATTCGAGTGACTGCTTCAGACGTGCCCAGTGCGCCGCTTCCGCTGCCCCCAGCGGCGTGGGCTTGACGTAGCTCAGCGCGAACATCTTGCGTGTGCCGGGCAATACCAGGGCGAGCTGATACTGGTAGACCTTCTCCTGGCCCTTGCTGAACTGACTGCTCAACTCGATAGCGTCGATGTCCTGCGATGTGCCTACCCGAAGCGCCTGGGCCGGCTGAAATTGCAGGTCCTTGACCTGTTGTTGCAGGCGCTGCAACTGGCCATCGAAGTTGCTCTGCAGGGTCTCGCCTTCGGCGAGTAGGCTGCGGCTGACGATCAGCGAAGTGCCCAGGGCTTCGAAGCGCAGGATATTGATGCTGGTATCGCGTACGTCGGCGTCGGGCAGGACCAGACGGAATTCGTTGAGGCGGTAGCTCATGGTCGTTCTCGTTACTTGCCTGTATTCGGGAAAAGCGCTTTCACCGCGTCATCGATGGTCTTCTTCACCCCTTGTTTGTCCGGCGCAGTCTGTGCGCCGCTTCCGACGTTCAGGTCGAGGGTGCCGTCCGTGTTGATTTCCCCATCCTTGCTGGCGTGAAAGCTGAACTGCTCGCAACTGATGTTGATCTGGCCGCTGGCGTTGAGCTCGATCACGCTCTTGCCGCAGACCAGGCGCAGGTTCTCGCCGACTTCGATCAGGTAGCTGGTGCTGACGCTGTCGGTCTTGCTCGCCCCGACCATCAGCATGTCGTCACGGCGCACCGCCCGGATGCGGTCTTGGCCGATGGTGATGGTTTCCAGCATGCCGACGGTCTGCACTCGACTAGCGCCCACCGACAACGTCTCATTCTGCTCCACCACCGTGTCCATGTTGCGCTCGGCATGCACATACAACTGCTCCTGCCCGCGCTTGTCCTCCATACGGATCTCGTTGAAGTTGGCCGGGCTGCCCCCCTTGCTCGAACGGCTCTTCATGCCACTCTGGGTGGCGTTACCGGGCAGATCGTAGGGCACGGCCTGCTCGGCGTTGTACACCCGGCCAGTGATGATCGGCCGGTCGGGGTCGCCTTCGAGGAAGCTGACGATCACTTCCTGGCCGATCCGCGGGATCTGCATCGAGCCCCAGTTCTTCCCGGCCCAGGCCTGGGATACGCGGATCCAGCACGAGCTGTTCTCGTTGGACTGGTCGTGGCGGTCCCAGTGGAAGTGCACCTTCACCCGACCGTACTGGTCGGTCCAGATCTCCTCGCCGGCCGGGCCAACCACCACGGCAGTCTGCGGGCCCTTGACCAGCGGGCGCAGGGTGCTCGATACCGGCCGGTAGCTCTGCTGGGCGTCGATGCAGCTCAGGTTGCTCTCGAACTGCGCCGAGCCGCTGCCGCCGCCGGTTTCCAGGCGCTCCTGCACCACGTAGTAGCGGGCGGCGACGATCAGGTACTCGCGGTTCTGATCCTGGCGGGAGAAGCCGCTGAGGCTGAACAGGTGACCACTGCCAAGACCACGGGCGTTGCCGCGCAGCTCCACGCGTTCATGCAGGCTCTGCAGCGACTCGAGACGGGTGCGCGCATAGTGCTCGCCGTCCTGGGTCTGCTCATAGGCGCCGGGGTAGTCGTACAGCGGGTAGTCGCCGGCCTGGTGCGGGCGTGGCATGGCCGAGCGCACATCGATGCGTGCGCTGGGCCGCTGGAAGTCGTAGTCGTTGAGCTCCATCGAGCCGGACTGCACCTCTTGCGCCAGGTGCCAGTCGTTGATGTGGTCGCGCTCGCGGTGCTGGCCGTCGGGCGGATAGAACGGCACCGACTCGTAGCCGGGTGCCTTCTGGTGTGCGCCATAGGCGTCGGCCAGCACCAGGACGTGACGCGCCTCCTCATGGCGGAAGAAGTAGTAGATGCCTTCTTCTTCCATCAGCCGGCTGACGAAGTCGAAGCTGGTCTCGCGGTATTGCACGCAGTACTCGCGCTCGCGATAGCTGCGGCTCAGGGAATCCTCGAAGTCCGAAAAGCCCAGGTCGCGGAATACCTGCTTGATGATCTGCGGTGCACTCAGGTGCTGGAAGATCCGGCAATCGCTGGTGCGCGTCAGCAGCCACAGCCAAGGCCGCAGGGTGACGCGGTAGCTGGCGAACTGCCCGCGATCGACCGACTGGCTGCAGCGCGCGACGATGCCGTGGAAGTGACGCGAAGCCATGCCGCTCAATTGCAGCGACAGGCTCATGGGCTTGCCGAGCAGCTGGTTGAGGTCGATGGCCGGATCGTCGCTGGTCAGCTGCAGCTCATAGTCGAACAGGCGGCCGAGCTCCTCGCTGCCGCCCATCTCGCTGAGGATCAGCACGTTCGGCCCCAGGGGGCTGTTGATCTGCGCCAGGCGCGTCAGTTGCGTGAACAGCATGGATGTTCCTGTATGCGCGAGACTCAGGCCGCGCTGAAGTCATAGTGCAGTTCGTTATCGCGCGCGCCGATGCTGACGCTGGCCAGCGGCTTGCCTTCGAGCAGACGGGTGAGGAACTCGCGGCTCATGTCCGGCAGCAGGCCGTTGGTCAGGATCGCATCGATCATCCGCCCGCCGCTCTCGGTCTCGGTGCAGCGCGAGACGATCAGGTCCACCACCGCGTCGTCGTAGGCGAAGCCGACCTTGTGCGTAGCCTCCACGCGCTTGCGGATGCGCTCCAGTTGCAGGCGGGTGATGGCCTTGAGCATGGCGTCGCTGAGCGGGTAGTAGGGGATGGTCACCAGGCGACCGAGCAGCGCGGGCGGGAAGATCTCCAGCAGCGGCTTGCGCAGCAAGGTGGCGACCGCATCCGGTTCGGGCAAGGTCTGCGGGTCCTTGCAGATGTCGGCGATCAGCTCGGTGCCGGCATTGGTGGTGAGCAGGATCAGGGTGTTGCGAAAATCGATCTGGCGCCCCTCGCCATCTTCCATCACGCCCTTGTCGAACACCTGGAAGAAGATCTCGTGTACGTCAGGGTGGGCCTTTTCCACCTCGTCGAGCAGCACCACGCTGTAGGGGCGACGGCGCACGGCCTCGGTCAGCACGCCACCTTCGCCGTAACCGACATAGCCGGGCGGTGCGCCCTTGAGGGTGGAGACGGTGTGCGCTTCCTGGAACTCGCTCATGTTGATGGTGATCAGGTTCTGCTCGCCGCCATACATGGCCTCGGCCAGCGCCAGGGCGGTCTCGGTCTTGCCCACACCCGAGGTGCCGGCAAGCATGAACACGCCAATGGGTTTGTTGGGGTTGTCGAGGCCGGCGCGGGAGGTCTGGATACGCTTGGCGATCATCTTCAAGGCGTGGTCCTGGCCGATGATGCGCTTGCCCAAGTGACTGTCGAGGTTGAGCACCGTCTCGATCTCGTTGCGTGCCATGCGCCCCACCGGAATGCCGGTCCAGTCGGCAACCACAGAGGCCACGGCCTGGTAGTCGACGGTCGGGAGGATCAGCGGGCTTTCGCCTTGCAGGGCGCTCAGGCGCTGCTGCAAGTCGACGAGTCGCTCGCGCAGCTCATGGCTGCCTTGGGCATCGACCTCCTGATCGACCACCCCGACCTGCTCACGCAACTGGGCGCGGGTGGCCAGCAGTTCGTCGACCAGGGTCTTTTCTTCGGCCCAGCGGCCTTCCAGCTCGAGCAGACGCTGACGCTCTTCGGTCAACAGCGTGTCGGCCTGTGCCTGACGTTGCTCGGTGGCGACGCCAATGGCAGCTTCGCGGGCGATGATCTGCAGCTCGACTTCCAGCGCCTCGATACGCCGGCGGCTGTCATCGACCTCTGCAGGCACTGCATGCAGGCTGATGGCCACGCGTGCGCAGGCGGTATCGAGCAAGCTCACCGACTTGTCCGGCAGTTGGCGTGCGGGGATGTAGCGGTGCGACAGCTTGACCGCGGCTTCCAGCGCTTCGTCGAGGATCTGCACCTGATGGTGCTTCTCCATGGTCGAGGCCACGCCGCGCATCATCAGCAGCGCCTTTGGCTCGCTCGGCTCATCGACCTGCACCACCTGGAAGCGGCGGGTCAGTGCCGGGTCCTTCTCGATGTGTTTCTTGTACTCGGCCCAGGTGGTCGCGGCCACGGTGCGCAGGCTGCCACGGGCCAGTGCCGGCTTGAGCAGGTTGGCGGCATCGCCGGTCCCGGCAGCGCCACCGGCACCGACCAGGGTGTGGGCTTCGTCGATGAACAGGATGATGGGCTTGGGCGAGGCCTGGACGTCCTCGATGACCTGACGCAGACGCTGCTCGAACTCACCCTTCATGCTGGCGCCGGCTTGCAGCAGGCCGACATCCAGGCTGCGCAACTCGACGTCCTTGAGCGCAGGCGGTACGTCGCCGGCAACGATGCGCAAGGCGAAGCCTTCGACGACAGCGGTTTTGCCGACGCCGGCCTCGCCGGTGAGGATCGGGTTGTTCTGGCGGCGACGCATGAGGATGTCGACCAGTTGGCGGATCTCTTCGTCGCGGCCCACGATCGGGTCGAGCTTGCCACTGCGCGCCTGTTCGGTCAGGTCGACGGTGAAGCGCTTGAGTGCTTCCTGCTTGCCCATCGCTGCGGGGGCCACGGCGCCGCTGGCTTCGCCCGGCGCTGCCGCGGTGAAGCCGTCGCTGGCGGCCAGATTGTTCTCGGGGGAGTCGCCGACGTACTCGTCGAAGCGCTCACTCAGGGCCTCGACCTTGAGCTTGGCGAACTCGCTCGACAGACCCAGCAGGGCATTGCGCAGGCTCGGGGTCTTGAGGATGCCGACCAGCAGGTAGCCGGTGCGCACCTGGATCTCGCCGAACATCAGGCTGCCGTAGACCCAACCGCGTTCCACTGCCTCTTCGACCTGCGAGGACAGGTCGGTGATCGAGGTAGAGCCCCGCGGCAGGCGGTCGAGGGCGTCGGTCAGGTCGCGGGCCAGGCGCGCCGGCTCGACGTTGAACTGGCGCACGATACGGTGCAGGTCGCTGTCCTGCAATTGCAGCAACTGGTGCAACCAGTGCACCAGCTCCACGTAGGGATTGCCGCGCAGCTTGCAGAACACCGTGGCGGCTTCGATGGCCTTGTAGGCGACGCTGTTGAGTTTGCCGAACAGCGCGGCGCGGCTGATTTCACCCATGTTCCTGACTCCTTGTGCAAGACGGTTTGACCGGCTGCGCGGCGTAGTAGCGAGCGAGCTTGAGGTCGTTGGCATCGTGTTGTGGACGGCCGAGCCAGGTGTCGAAACCCAGGCGCCTGCCGGCATCGAGTTCCAGCGCGGGCACGTGCTCGCGCGCGAGAATGAGGTTCAGGTCCCAGTCCAGTTCGTGGCCCTGGTACTCGGCGACCCAGGCCGCCAGTTCGATGAACGCCTGCCCGCCCGGCAGCAGCGCGTGGTATTGCTCCAGCGTCAGCGGGCCGAGGCACAGGCGGAACTTGTGCTGGCGATCCCAGACGTAGCGGCCCAGGCACAGGTCCATGCCCAGGCGGTTGGCGTGCACGCCGAGGCGGCTGCGCTCGGGCAGTTCCAGCCATTGGCCGACGTACTCCTCGATGCGCACTGGCACGCCGAAATAGCTCGCCAGGATGCTCGCCAGCCCGTCCGGATAGCGCGTCTGTGCGGCGAGGTGGCCGGAGTAGTGCAGCTTGGCGGTATGCGGCAGCGGGCCCTGGTCCTGCAGTTCGGGCTGGCCGCGCCCGCTCAGGGCCGCCAGACGCGCGGCCCAGTAGTCATCGCCGGGGCGGTCGTGGCTGACGGTTGGCCGCGCTTCGGCCCAGGCACGGTAGAACAGGCTCAGCAGGCGGTGATGGAAGATGTCGAGGAAGCGCTTGCTGGTGTGGTCGGCGTGGTTGCGCTGGCGTTCGCGCATGTACTCGGTCAGGTGCAACGGCAGCGGTCCGTTGGGGCCGCCGAGGCCGAAGAAGAACTGTTCCAGGCGCGCCGGCCCTTCGCCGTCTTGCGTTACCGAGGCCAGGGTGGCCGGGGCGAAGCTGCAGTCCAGGCGCTGGCCCAGGCGCACCGGCTCATCGGCCAGGCGCTGGGCGTGACCGAAGCGAGGCAGCTCGGGGTGCTCGGCCTCGAGGCGACGCAGCGCCTGGAAGAAGTCGAACTCCCAGGGTTCGGCCTGCATGGCCTCGAGTATGTTCACAGGGTCGGCCTGCGTCCGGGCTTGGCTTTCCATCGCATGATCTCGCCGCGCTCGCTGGTGCGCAGCACGGTTTCGGTGAAGCTGTTGATGGACACGTAGCGGGTCAGGAAGCGTTCGAACACCGCGCCGAGCAGGAATACGCCGGTGCCGCGGAAAGCGTTCTCGTCGAATTCCAGGGTAATTTCCAGGCCACGGCCAAAAACGATCGGGCCGGGCATCGGCAGGCGCCGGGTGCAGGGCTTGCTGCTGACCTCGCGCAGGCCGTCGATCTGCAGGTGCAGTGCGCTGTCCTGGCTGTCGCCGTACAGGCGCAGCAGCTCGCGCAGGGCGGCGGCACCCTGGCCTTGCTCGGCCAGCGACAGGTAGTTCAGCGACAGTTGGCTGATCAGGCGCCAGGCGCGGTTGTCATGGGCATGGCTGGCTTTGGGGCGGCTGGGGCCGGCCAGGCAGCGCACGGCAGACACGGGTGCGCTGTCGGCGAGGCTGAAGTCGCTGCGCCCATCGCCCACGCTCATGAACAGCGGCAGGTCGCGGTTGCTGCACAGCGCGCTGATGCCCAGCTGGCGCAGGTCGTGGCGGTGTGGCGCCTGTTGGCCATCGACCAGGCTGATGAAGGTTTCGCTGCCCATGTAGCTTGAGCGCGTGCCGTTGCGCCGCTGTTCGCTCGACAGCACTCGCTGCTCGCGGCGTACGATGTAGTAGGCCTGATCGCGGCCATAGCGCGAGGGGTCACGCACGGCGTAGAAGGGCAGGAACTCCTGGTCTGCACCGGTGCCGTGGCCGGTGACGCGCTGCAGCGAGTGGATCTCGAAGTCGGTGGGGCGGGTACGGTCGGCGATCACATGGTGTTCGTTGACCTTATCGGTCAGGTGGATGCGGTCGACCCGGCGGGGGAACAGGTTGATCGCCGGGGTACAGAAGGGCACCAGGCGCTCGGCGCCGACGCTGCTTTCCAGCGCCGAGTCGAAACGCTCGAACAGCACCAGCAGCTCCAGCTCCTGGCCGTTGCAGCGCTTGACCGCCCGTTCCAGGCCCGCGAAATCGACGAACAGAAAACGTTGTGGCAGGGCAAAGTATTCCTGCAGCAGTCGGTAGCCCTGGAACGCCTGCGGCACCACCGGCAATGCCGCTTCGCTGTCATCGAAACCGCAGGGGCGCAGGGCGTGCTCCAGCGGGATACGCTCGACCCAATCAGCGCCGGGCTGGCGGGCGAACACTGCACAGGCGTTGCCCAGCAGTTGTTCGTAGAGACGGTAGGGCGTTTCGTCGGCACCGTTGAGGTACAGCGGCAGGTGCGTCAGCGGCAGGCTCGAGAACGGGATCTCGGCACCGCTGCGCAGTGTCAGCCGCAATGCGGCGCGGGCCTTGGGTTCGCTGGCGGCGAGGCGGCCGAGCACGGTGCCAGGGTTGCCGAAATATTCGGCGCGGGCCACCTGCAGCGGCCACAGGGTGACGTCCTGGGTGCTGCGAAACTCGCACGGGGTCTGCGAGTCGCGGCCAAGGTTGGCGCGCAATACGCTGCCGCGTGGCAGCGGGAAACCTGCGCTGAGCGAACCTTCGTCAGGATCGGTCTGCAGCTGCACCACGGTCATCGAGGGCGTCGGCGCCAGGTAGTGCGGGTAGGCGATTTCCAGCAGGTTGTGGGTGAAGGTCGGGTACTCGGCGTCGAGCTTGAGCTGCACGCGCGCGGTGAGATAGGCGAAACCTTCGAGCAGGCGCTCGACGTACGGGTCGGCACAGTCGATGCCGGACAGGGTCAGGCGCCCAGCGATCTTCGGGTACTCGCGGGAGAACTCCGCCGCGCTTTCGCGGATGTGCCGCAGTTCCTGGTTGTACAGGTCGAGCAGGCGCGGGTTCATGCGCGTCTCCTGCGTTCGGCGGGGGCTACGTGCACTTGTCCGGACTCCAGGTCCAGGTCGGTCTGCAGCAGTAGTGGCAGCGCCGCAGGCTGGGCCCAGAGATCACCTTCGATCTCGAAGCTCAGGGCGTTGGCGTTCATCTCGCCGGGGGCGACCATGGCGCGCACCTTGAGGGTGTGGGCCAGGATGCGCGGTTCGTAGGTGGAAATGGCCTGGTGGATGATGCGCTCCAGGGCCAGCAGGTCGATGTTCGAGGCGCAGTTGCCGGCCAGGGCGGGCAGGCCGTAGTTGACCACCGAGTTGCCTGCGGGAGTGTTCAAAGTGCTGGCGCTGTCGAGCAGCGACGTGGTGTTGAGCAGCCAGGCCAGGTCGCGCAGTACCGATGCCTTGAGCTGCTGCAGCGATAGCACGCGCTTGTCCGGGGCTTCCTGCGGGTTGCCGGGATCATCGTCGGTCAGACGATCCAGCAGCGAGGGTTGCAGGCGGTCACGGGCGGCGATGTCGGCTACCACGGTCGGGTTCCTTCAAGGGTTCGGGGTCGTGTCGACTGCTTCGCGAGCAAGCCCACTCCCAGAAAGGAGCAGGGGTGCGCACTTTTCCCGGTGGGAGCGGGCTTGCCCGCGAAGCAGTCGACAGCGCTATCAGATCTTGACGTTCTGACGCACGTTCCAGCCGTACTTGATGGCGCCGCCATCCTTGGTGCCGTCGGCTTTCTGTGGCTGGTAGTCCACGGTGACCTTGGCGAAGTTCAGGGTGACGTTCTCGGTCAGGCGGTCATCGCTGCCCGAACCGCCGGTGCTCAGCGAGCTGATGATCACTTCTTCGAGGTTGATGATCAGGTACTCGACCTGGCTCTCGCCACCGGCCTTGCGCACGGTCAGCTTGACCTTGTCGATGTGCTTGCCGCTGGAGCAGTGGGCCATCAGGTTGGGGCTGGACTTGTCGACGTACTTGGTGATCGACAGGTCCTGGATGTTGACCTTGCCGGCACCGCCGCCTCCGCCCATGTGCATGTTGCCGGACTGGGACATGCCCCAGCTCCAGTTCAGCACGTCGATTTCTTCCTTGTGGGTCTTGTCTGCGGACTCGCCCTTGATGTCGCCGATCTTGATGAAAATATCTACAGCCATGATGTCCTCGGTATTTCGCGTCGGTTGGCAGTTCTATCGGGGCTGCTGCGCAGCCCATCGCGGGGTGAGCCCGCTCCTGCAGGGATCGCACCGTTCCGAGGGGCGGCGCGGCCCTTGTAGGAGCGGGCTTGCCCCGCGATGGGGCGCGCAGCGGCCCCGGTTCAGGCTCAGGCGCCTTTGGCCGAAGGCAGCTTCGAGACCAGACGCAACGACACGGTCAGCCCTTCGAGCTGGTAGTGCGGGCGCAGGTAGAAGCGCGAGTTGTAGTAGCCAGGGTTGCCCTCGACTTCTTCCACCACCACTTCAGCCGCCGCCAACGGGTGCTGTGCCTTGGTGGTTTCGCTGGAGTGCGCCGGGTCGCCGTCGACGTAGTTCAGGATCCAGTCCTGCAGCCAGCGCTGCATCTCGTCCTTTTCCTTGAACGAGCCGATCTTGTCGCGAACGATGCACTTCAGGTAATGGGCGAAGCGGCAGGTGGCGAACAGGTACGGCAGGCGGGCAGCCAGGTTGGCGTTGGCGGTGGCGTCCGGGTCGTCGTACTCGGCCGGCTTCTGCAAGGACTGCGCGCCGATGAAGGCGGCGAAGTCGGTGTTCTTCTTGTGCAGCAGTGGCATGAAGCCGTTCTTGGCCAGCTCCGCCTCGCGGCGGTCGGAAATGGCGATTTCGGTCGGGCACTTCATGTCCACGCCACCGTCGTCGGTGGGGAAGGTGTGCGCCGGCAGATCCTGCACTTCACCGCCCGATTCGACGCCGCGGATGCGCGAGCACCAGCCGTAGTGCTTGAACGAGCGGTTGATGTTGACCGCCATGGCGTAGGCGGCGTTGGCCCAGGTGTACTTGCTGCTGTCGGCGCCGTCGGTATCTTCCTCGAAGGCGAAGGCCTCGACCGGGTCGGTCTTGGCGCCATAGGGCAGGCGGGCCAGGAAGCGTGGCATGGTCAGGCCGATGTAGCGCGAGTCTTCCGATTCGCGCAGCGAACGCCAGCCGGCATACTCCGGAGTGGTGAAGATCTTGGTCAGGTCACGCGGATTGGACAGCTCCTGCCACGAGCCCATGCCCATCACCGTTGGCGATGCAGCGGCAATGAACGGCGCATGCATCGACGCACAGATCTTGGACATCTCGCCCAGCAACTCGACATCGGGCGGCGACTGATCGAAGTAGTAGTCGCCCACCAGGCAGCCGTAGGGCTCGCCGCCGAACTGACCGTATTCCTCTTCGTAGAGCTTCTTGAACACCGGGCTCTGGTCCCAGGCGGTGCCCTTGAATTTCTTCAGGGTCTTGTGCAGGTCGGTCTTGGAGATGTTGAGCACGCGGATCTTCAGCTGCTCGTCGCTCTCGGTGTTGTTGACCAGGTAGTGCAGGCCGCGCCAGGCGCTTTCCAGCTGCTGGAAGTCATCGTGGTGGATGATCTGGTTGACCTGTGCGGTGAGCTTGGCGTCGATGGCGGCGATGATCTGCTCGATCGAGCCGATGGCATCGTTGGAGACCAGGTTGGTCTGCGCCAGGGCCTGTTCGGCCAGGGTGCGCACGGCGCTTTCGACGGCTTCCTTGGCACGCTCGGTCTTGGGTTTGAATTCCTGCAGCAGCAGGTTGGCGAATTCGCTGGCCTGCTCGGTGGTGGCCGGCTGGGCCTGGGTATCGCGCAACGGATCGGTCATGGCGGGCTCCTCAGGCGCTCGGCTCGTTATCGGAAGGTTTCGGGGCGCTGGCCAGGGCTTGCAGCAGGGCAGGGTCCTTGATGGCCTTGAGGATGATGTCCTCGGCACCGGTCTTGCCGTCCATGTAGGTCAGCAGGTTGGCCAGTTGGGTGCGCGCCTCGAGCAGCTGGTTCAGGGCATCGACCTTGCGCGCAACGGCGGCCGGGCTGAAGTCGTCCATGCTCTCGAAGGTGATGTCCAGGCTCAGGTTGCCTTCGCCGGTCAGCTCGTTGGGGACGTTGAATGCCACCCGTGGCTTCATGGCCTTGAGGCGCGAGTCGAAATTGTCGACATCGACTTCCAGGAACTTGCGGTCGGCCACGGCGGGCAGTGGTTCGGCCGGCTTGCCGGCGAGGTCGGAGAGCACGCCCATGACGAAGGGCAGCTGTACCTTCTTCTCGGCGCCATACAGTTCGACGTCGTACTCGATCTGCACTCGCGGCGCGCGGTTGCGCGCGATGAATTTCTGGGAGCTGTCTTTGGCCACGTGGTTCCTCCTGGTCGCCGCTGGGGGCGCTGTCGTTCGTTGCGGCTGTCGGTGGTATCAGTCGTCCTGGGGCCCGCGCAGGTTCTCGAACTGCGAAAGGCCCTCGGGAATCAGGTCGCGCACGATGGTCGCGAAATCGGCGTTGACCAGGTTCTTGGCCCGGCGCAACAGCACCGGCAACGGGCTGGAAGGCTCGTGGCGGGCGTAGTACTGGAGCAGGCGCTCGAGGCTTTGCTGAACGTCGTCGCGGTTGTTGATCTCGCCAGGGCGTGCAGCGGCACGAGCGGCTGGCACTGCGGCGGCGGACGTCGAATGGTCGTTCTGGAAATCTTCCTGCGGCGCTTCGCTGTTCTCGGCGGCTGGCGGCGAGCCGCCAGGGGCGTAGTCGGCCAGCACCTGCTGTGCCAGGCGCAGCGGTTGCTTGAGTGCCGACAGGTCGACGCCGCTGGCCGAACCGACCTGGTCGCTGACCCGGCGCTCGATCGCTTCGCAGGCCTCGCGGGCCAGGCTCAGGGCTTGGCGAGTCTGTTCGAGCTCATCGGGGTCGGCATCACGCAGCGCAGCGGCTAGCGCTTCGACGCTCAGGTCTTCGCTGGCGAAGTGCTGAAGACCGGCGGCGTGCAAGGCCGCGCGCAAGGTGACCGGGCCGAAGGCGCGCGAGCGTGCCAGCACGGCTTCGCGCAGCAGGGCGATGTTGGCGTCGCAGGTCAGGCCGGACAGGGCGTTGACACGCACCGTCGGGTCGTTGTCGTCGGAGGCGTCGAGTTGCGGATGCAGGTGCAGCCAGTATTCGCCGAGCAGGTCGCGGATCAGTTCCAGGCTGGCGGCCAGGCCGACGAAGCCTTGCAAGGCGAGTTTGGACTGCACCAGGAAGTGGGTAATGCGCAGGTCCTTGCTCCGTTGCAGCAGGTCGGTGCAGGTCTGCTCGATGGTGCGCCACTGCGGCGGTTCGGCAGGTTGTACCGCATCGCCCATGACCCGCTCCGGACGCCCTTGCGCATCGCGTTCGAGTTGCAGGAAGTCCGCGTCGTATTCGAGATCTTCACCGCATGGGAAGTCATCGGAAATAGCGGCGAGCAGCAGCGGCGAGTTCACCAGGAATCGATCTCCATATCGGCCCGTGGCGGGGCGTTAGTTGCGCGAAGTTGCAAATGTGAACTGGCGCACAAAAACTTGTAGAGGAGCGGGCGATTGATGTCAGCGTGATATCAATGGCAGGCTCCAAAGTTGCGCATTTATGGTTTATTTCCAAAATGCTGTCAAGGTAAGCTACCCGCCCCCGAGTGGAGGTGTGACCGAGTTTGCAGCTTTGAAGGCCCATCTGTCGGATGCCATCAATGTGCCTTGCTGCTGTGGTTAAATTCGCCGATATGTCGCGATAAAACAGCTAAAGACGTTATTTAGGTTGTTGTTTTTGAAGGATTTATTGGTGCTTTTCGCTATCCACTCATTTGAATGGAATCACGATACACATTATATGCAGGAGGCGTGATGGCACTTTGCCTAACTATCACTAGTTATCACAAGATTACTCCGGGCCAGCGTGCGGAGATGCTTGTGGAGACTGGTGCCGTCACCATCGGGCGAAGTCCGGACAATGATTGGGTATTGCCGGATCCTGAGCGATTGGTATCGTCGAATCATTGTGTCATCCAGTTTCGAGATGGCCGTTATTACCTGACCGATAGCAGCACCAATGGCGTGGAGTTGGTACACGCTGGCGTGCGTTTGCGCCGCGGAAACAGCGAGCCCTTGATGGATGGCGAAGTTATCCGGATTGGCGAGTACGAGATCCAGGCGCGCATCGATTCGGGGTTCTCGCTGGAGGAGAATCGCCAGCCTGGCGCACAGAGCTTCGAGGCGCTGATGGCCGGGCAGGCGACGCCCTCCGAGCCCCCCCTTGCACCCGCCCCGGCTGCTTTCCTGCAAGGGGCTTCGAGCCACGACACGCTGCCCGACATCTTCGATTTCCTTGGACCCGCCAGCGTGCCGGCGGCGAGCCAACCTGACCATGTGCCGGCCCAGCAGCACGACTTTCGTCCGCCCGCGCCGGTAACGCCCGTCGTGTCGCCTGCCGCACCCGCCCCGGGGGTGATTCCGGCGGACTGGAACCTGTTCGACGAGGCCCCGGCGTCCAGTCCGCTGCCTGCACAAGAGCCAATCGCGCCTGTTGCCGCAGTGCCTCCGCCGCCTGCACCTGTCGCCGCACCCGCACCCGCACCCGCACCCGCCCCGCCCCCCACCCAGGCTATGCCCGACCAGGCACTGCTGCAGGCGTTCCTGCGCGGTGCGGGCATCGAGCACCTGCGCATCGACGCTGGCGATGCCGCAGCGCAGATGGAGGCGGTGGGCCGCAGCTACCGCCTGATGGTCGAGGGCCTGATCGACGTGCTGCGCGCGCGCAGCAGCCTCAAGGGCGAGTTCCGCATGCAGCAGACCACCATCGCGCCGGTGCAGAACAACCCGCTGAAATTCGCCCCCAACGCCGATGAGGCGCTGTTGCTGCTGCTGCGCCAGGGCAACCAGGCGTTCATGCCCGCCGACCAGGCGGTACGCGACAGTTTCGATGACCTGCGCGCCCACCAGTTGGCGGTCATGGCCGGCGTCGAGGCGGCGATCAAGCACGTGCTGACGCGTTTCGAGCCCGCCCGCCTGGAGGCTCGCCTGGCGCCGGCCACAGGCCTGTCGAAGGTATTCGGCGGCTCGCGCCAGGCCCATTGCTGGCAGCAGTTCACCGAGCTGTACGGGCAGATATCAGCTGAAGCCCAGGACGATTTCCAGGACTTGTTCGGCCGCGAGTTCAGCCGTGCCTACGAGGCACACAACGCCCGACTGCAACGCTCTTGAGGCTGATTCTCAAGGCAGGAAGAACACCAATACGTCATGAGGACGAGGATGAGTGCAACAAGACTGATGGCAGCCCTGGCCTTCGTGCTGCTCAGTGCCTGCAGCAAGGATGCGTCGGTGGTGCCGAGCTCCGACGCTGAGCCGGCAGAGCCAGGCGTCACCCTGTACTTCAGCGCCGCCGCCGGGCTCAACCCCGGTGCCGATGGCACGCCGGCACCTGTGCGGGTGCGCATCTTCGAGCTGAAGAACGCCGCCGCCTTCGAGCGCGCCGATTACTTTGCCCTGGCCGAACGGGCGCAGGCTACGCTGGGCGCCGACTTGATCGACCAGGACGAAGTACTGCTGCAGCCCGGTCGTCAACTGCAGCTGGATCGCCCACTGAACCCGGCGACGCGCCAGGTCGGCCTGGTGGTCGGCTACCGCGAGATCGACCGTGCGCAGTGGCGCAGCGTCCTGGCCGTACCGCCTCGCGATTACCAGATCAGCCTCGATGTGCGCGCCGTGCGCAGCGCCGTGGCCACCCCACAACCTGTGCCTGCCCGCTAGGCAAACGGAGAACCCATGTCCTGGAACAATCGTGTGGTCTGGTCGGAAGGCATGTTCATCACGACCCAGCACTTCCAGCAGCACGACCGCTATCTGGAAAACTTCATCGATGCCCGCAGCCGCCCTCTGTCGAGCGCGGCCTGGGGCTTTTCCGAGCTGCTGGTCGACCAGGGCCTGCTGGCCCAGGGCAAGCTGGCAATCCTCAGTGCCCGTGGCCTGTTGCCGGACGGCACGCCTTTCGATATCCCCCGTGATGACCTGCCACCGGCGCCTCTGGAAATTCCCGACGACCTGCGCGACGGGGTGATTCACCTGGGCCTGCCGCTCAAGCGTGCCGGTGCCCGCGACACCGTCGACGAAGGTGAGGCGCTGGACGGCGCGCGCTATGTGGCGCGGGTCAGCGAAGTGCGCGACGACAACGCGCCGTTCGAGAATCGCGCACCCCTGGCTCTGGGAGGCCGCGCGCTGCGCTTGCTGCGTGAGGAAGATGGCCTGGGCGATTTTGCCGCGCTGGGTGTGGTGCGCATCCGGGAAAAGCGTGCCGACCGGGCCTTGGTGCTGGACGACAGCTACATCCCGCCGCTGCTGGATGTGGCGGCCAGCAACCCGCTGTCGAATTTTCGCAGTGAGCTGCTGGGGCTGCTGCACCAGCGTGGCGAGGCACTGGCCGGGCGGGTGGTGGCCTCGGCCAATGGCGGCGCCTCGGAAATTGCCGACTTCATGCTGCTGCAACTGGTCAACCGCGCACAGCCGTTGATCGAGCACCTCGGCCAGCTCAGCCCGCTGCACCCCGAGCGGCTGTACAGCGAACTGGTGGCGCTGGCAGGCGAGTTCGCCACCTTCACCCGCGAGGGGCGTCGCCCCGAGAGCTTCCCGGTGTACCAGCACGATGATCTTGCGGCGACCTTCCAGCCGCTGATGGCATCGCTGCGTGAAGCGCTGTCGATGCTGATCGACAGCAAGGCGGTGGCTATTCCGATCGTCGAGAAAGCCTACGGCGTGCACGTGGCCATGCTCGCCGATCGCAGCCTGCTGGACAGCGCCAGTTTCATCCTCGTGGTGCGCGCCGATGTGCCGGGCGAGACCTTGCGCAGCCGCTTCGGCCAGCAGAGCAAGATCGGTTCGGTGGAGCACATCCGCGACCTGGTCAATCTGCAGTTGCCTGGCATCGGCCTGCTGCCGTTGCCGGTGGCGCCGCGGCAGATTCCGTTCCATGCCGGTTCCACCTATTTCGAACTCGACCGCGGCAGCGAGCACTGGAAGCAGTTGCAACATTCGGGAGGCTTCGCCTTCTACGTCGCTGGCGAGTTCCCTGGCCTGAACCTGGCCTTCTGGGCCATTCGAGGATAAGCCGCGATGCAGCACGACGATCCGCAGGCCAACGACCGCACCCAGTTCATGCCTCGCCCGGGCGGACGAGGCCCGCAGCCGACGGCGGCACCCCAGGCCGCACCACCGCCGCTGAGCGTACCGGCCGAGCCGCTGGCGCCGGGCCAGGGCACGGGCCTCAATCCGCTGGAGCAGGCGGCCGGTCCGCTGCTGGCAATGCTTACACGACTGCGCAATACCATCGCCCATCCAGCCCCGGCGAGCCTGCGCGCGCAGCTGCTCGCCTACCTGCGCCAGTTCGAGGAGCGCGCCGAGGCTGGCGGTGTACCGCGCAACGAAGTGCTGCTGGCGCGCTATGCCCTGTGCACCGCCCTCGATGAAGCCGTGCTCAGCACCCCCTGGGGCAGCAGCAGCGACTGGGGCAAGCAGAGCCTCTTGATCACCGTGCACAACGAAGCCTGGGGCGGTGAAAAGGTCTTCCAGTTGCTCGAGCATTGCCTGCAGAGCCCGCGCGAGCGTCTGAACCTGCTGGAGTTGCTGTACCTGTGCATCAGCCTCGGTTTCGAGGGCCGCTACCGGGTGATGAACGGGGGGCGTGCACAGCTCGAGGCGCTGCGTGAGCGTACCGCTGCGACCCTGCGCAGCGCGCGCGGGGAGATCGAGCGCGAATTATCCCCGCACTGGCGTGGCGTCTCGGTCAGCCGCGATCGTCTGACCCAGTTCGTGCCGCCCTGGGTAGGGCTCGCGGTGGCCCTGGCCTTGCTGCTGCTGTTGCTGTTCGGTCTGCGCCTGAAGCTGGCCTCCGATGCAGAACCCGTATTTCGCGGCATCCATGCCCTGGGTGAAATCCCGGTGCAGGCCATGGACCGCCCGGTGGTGCAGCCCAAGCCGGTCGAGCGCCCGCGCCTGGCAGGTTTCCTTGCCGATGACATCAAGGCCGGTCGGGTCTCGGTGGAAGATGCGGTCGACCGCTCTGTTGTGACCATTCGTGGCGACGAGCTGTTCGCGTCTGCCAGCGCCAGTATCAAAGGCGATTTCGAGCCGCTGATGCTGCGTATCGCCGAGGCGGTTTCCAAGGTGAAGGGCAACGTGCGCGTCACTGGCCACAGCGATAACCAGCGCATCGCCACGATCCGCTTCCCCTCCAACTGGGCGCTGTCCCAGGCTCGTGCCGAAGAGGTCAAGGCAATGCTCGCCGCGCGCACCGGCCAGCCGCAGCGCTTCAGCGCGCAAGGCCTGAGCGACACCGAGCCGCTGGCCTCCAACGACACCGCACAGGGCCGGGCGAAGAATCGCCGGGTCGAAATCACCGTACTGGCGGAGGGCGTCGAGTGAAGGCGTTTTTCAGTTTTGTCATTCGCTGGGTGATCCCGGTGCTGGGGCTGATCGCCCTCAGCCTGATCATCTGGTTCATCGGGCCGCTGCTGGACGTGCTGGCGCCGCCGGCGCCGCGCTGGATTCTGATCGTCCTGCTGTTCGCGGTGTGGATTACCTACCGTACCTGGCGCATCGTCCAGGCGCGTCGCCAAGCCGCCAAAGTGATGGAGAGCCTGGCCGCCGAAACTGCGCCGGATCCTGCGAGCCTGGCCACCGCCGAAGAGCTGGCTACCCTGCGTCAACGCATGGACGAGGCCCTGGTACTGCTTAAGAAAGCGCGCCTGGGCGGTGACGAGCGCCGCAACCTCTACGAGCTGCCGTGGTACGTGATCATCGGCCCGCCGGGCTCCGGCAAGACCACCGCGCTGGTCAACTCGGGGCTGCATTTCCCGCTGGCGGCACAGTTGGGCGAGGGCGCCATCCGTGGTGTCGGTGGCACGCGCAACTGCGACTGGTGGTTCACCGACCAGGCGGTGCTGCTCGACACCGCTGGGCGCTACACCACCCAGGACAGCCATGCGCAGGTAGACAAGGCCGCCTGGCTGGGCTTTCTCGACCTGCTCAAGACCCAGCGCTCGCGTCGCCCTATCGACGGGGCGTTCATCGCCATCAGCCTGTCCGATCTGCTGCTGGGCAGCGACGCCGAACGCGCCGCCCATGCGGCGGCGATCCGCACCCGAATCCAGGAGTTGTACAGCCAGCTCGGTGTGCGTTTCCCGATCTACCTGATGCTCACCAAGCTCGACCTGGTGCCGGGCTTCATGGAGTACTTCGACAACCTGAGCAAGGACGAGCGCGCCCAGGTGTGGGGCATGACCTTCGCGCTGGATGACGGGCAGCAGGGCGACGGCCCACTGGCCGGCTTCGACCAGGAGTTCGGCCTGCTCGAACAACGCCTCAATCAGCGTCTGGTCGAGCGCCTGCAGCAGGAGCGCGACCCGGCGCGGCGCGACCTGATCTATGGCTTCGTCCAGCAGTTCGCGGCACTACGCGGCAATCTCAAGACCTTCCTCGACGGCGTATTCAAACCCAACGCCTTCGAGGCGCGGGCGCTGCTGCGCGGTGTGTACTTCACCAGCGGCACCCAGGAAGGCAGCCCCATCGATCGCCTGATCGGCAGCATGGCGCAGAGCATGGGCCTGGACCGCGCGCACCTGGCGCGCCAGACCGGCACCGGACGCAGCTACTTCATCGAGAAGCTGTTCAGCGCCGTGGCCTTCGCCGAGCGTGGGCTGGTGGGCAGCAACCCCAAGGTCGAGCAGCGCCGCAAATGGATCACCCGAGGTGCCCTGGCGCTGAGCGTGGCTCTGGTGCTGGTGGTCGGCACCCTGTGGACCCTGAGCTACCGCGCCAAGCAGCAGTACATCGCCGAAGTCGACAGCCGCCTCAAACCACTGGGCAAAAGCGTGCAGGAACTGAGCCCGGCGCAGCGCGAGGTGATCGAGGTGCTGCCGCTGCTCAACGCCGTGCGCCGTCTGGCAGACGATCCGCCGGCCTGGGCCGAGGGGCTCGGGTTGTACCAGGGCGACATGCTGGAGACCGAGTCCACCAGCGTCTATCGCAAGCTGTTGATCGCGATCTTCGCCCCGCGGCTGGTCACCCGCATCGAGGAGCAACTGTACGCCGGCGGTCCTTCCGACTATCTGTACGAGGGCCTGAAGGCCTATCTGATGCTGGCCGACGGCGAGCATTACGACGCTGACTTCCTCAAGGCCTGGATCAGTCTCGACTGGGAGCGCCATCTGCCGCGCGATCTGGCTCCCGAGCAGCGCCAGGCACTTGAACAGCACCTGGCGGCGCTGTTCGACAAGCGCCCGCCGAATGCGCGCCTCGACCAACGCCTGATCGACGACACCCGCCGCCAGTTGCAGCAGTTGCCGGTGGCGCAACGTGTGTATGACCGGGTCAAGCGACAGAAGCTGCCGGCCGGCGTCAGTGATTTTCGCATCAGCGACGCCGCTGGACGCGATGCCGCGCTGGTATTCCAGCGCAAGAGTGGCAAGCCGCTGACCGAGCCGCTGCCGGGGATCTTCACTGTCGAGGGCTATCGCAAGGCGTTTCTCGCCGCCAGCGTCGCCCACAGCGAAACCCTCGCCGAAGAGCGCTGGGTGCTTGGTCGCGAGCTGAGCGAGGCCAGCGATGCCAAGCGCCTGGCGGACGATGTGCGCCAGCTCTACTACCAGGACTACATCCGCCACTGGGACGCGCTGTTGGCCGACCTGGACTTCGTCCCGATCACCAGTGTCGGGCAGGCCGCCGACGTGCTGCGGGTATTGTCCGGCCCTACCTCGCCGATGAAGAAACTGTTGCAGGCGGTGGCCAAGGAAACCGACCTGCAGCAGCCCACCACCCTCGACAAGGCCCAGGCCAAGGTCGAACAGGCCGGTGTCGATCAACTGCGCCAGCGCCTGGGTGGTCTGCTCGGCGACACGCCGATCCCGGGCACTGAGCAAGGTGCGCGTGAGGTAGACCCTGTGACCGCACACTTCGCCGAACTGGCCGAGCTGGTCGAAGGTGGCGAAGGCCAGCCAAGCTCGATCGACGGTCTGCTCGCCGATCTCAACGCCCTGTACGTACAGGTCAGTGCGATGGTCGGCGCCAGTGGCGAAGCCCTGCTGGGTGAGGCCAAGAACCAGGCTCAGGCTGCCTCGCAGAGGGTTTCGCTCGGTGCCGCGCGACAGCCGAAAGTGGTGCAGAACCTGGTCGGCTCGGTGGTTGGCTCCACCAACGCCATCGTCATGGGTGGCGTACGCAACCAGCTCAATGCCGCCTGGACCAGCGAGGTGGTCAATGTCTACCGCCAGTCCCTCAGCGGTCGCTACCCGCTGACGGCCGGCAGCCCGCGTGATGCGACCCTGGAAGACTTCGGCCAGTTCTTCGGTGTTGGCGGGGTGATGGACAACTACTTCCGCAAATATCTGCAGCCTTACGTCAACACCTCTACGTCGCCGTGGAGCTGGCAGCCAGGGGCGGCGCAGAAGCTGGGGATCAATGACGGTGTGCTCAACACCTTCCAGCGCGCCGCGACCATCCGCGATGCCTTCTTCCGTAACAGCAGCGGCCTGACGCCAGGCGTGCGTTTCGAGCTCAAGCCGGTGGCGATGGATGCATCGATCACCCAGTTCATGCTCGACCTCGATGGCCAACAGGTCAGCTATGACCACGGCCCGAGCCGTCCGGTGTCGTTGCAGTGGCCGAACCCGAACAGCATCGGCGTCGTGCGCCTGTCGATCTCGCCCCCTTCGGCCAGTGGCCGCTCGGGGCTCACGCTGGAAGGCCCGTGGGCGTGGTTCCGCCTGCTCGACCAGTCCGACCTGATCGCCGGCACCTCGCCCGAGCGCTTCAGCCTGCGCCTGCGGGTCGACGGTGCCAGCGTGTCCTATGAGCTGCGTGCCAGCAGCGCCTTCAACCCGTTCCGCAGCCGAGTGGTCAGCGGTTTCAGCCTGCCGGAGCGCCTGTGAACGACGTCGGTTTCTACGGAAAGATGGCCTGCCGCGGTGACTTCGTCAGCCGCGACCTGCCACAGAGTTTCATCCAGCCCTGGGACCAGTGGCTGGCCGCAGGTATCCAGGCCAGCCAGCGACAACTGGGCGAGCAGTGGCTGCAGGCCTACCTGGTCAGCCCGCTGTGGCGCTTTGCCCTGGCCGCGGGTGTGTGCGGGCCGCAGGCGATGATCGGGGTGGTGATGCCGAGCATCGATCGGGTCGGGCGGTATTTTCCGCTGACCGTGGCGCAGGCGCTGGAGCCACAGGTTTCGGTGGCGGTTGCGGTGGTGGGGGCGGATGAGTGGTTCGAGCAGGTCGAAGCGGCTTTGCTCGGCACGCTGGAGGAAGGTGCGCAGCTCGAGGCATTCGAGGATGCGGTGCGGCCCTATCGCGGCACCACCCCGCTGCCACAGGGGATAGCGAGCGGGCCTGCGGTGGGTGGGTTGCAACGTCTGGCCGCGACCACGCCGGAGGGGCGAGAGCGAGCACTGGCCGAATGCGCCTGCGAAGGCATGAGCCTGTGGTGGGGCAGGGGCTCGGAGCGGATCGCACCGGGCCTGATGCGCTATCCGGGCCTGCCGCGCAGCGAGGATTTCGCCGGGTTTCTTCTGGGTAGCGAGGCCGCACGCGCATGACCGACCTGCAGTACACCGCGGCCAGCTACAGCCATGTCGGCATGGTACGCAAGATCAACGAGGACGCTTGCCTGGACCTGACCTGGGCGGGCCTGTGGGCAGTGGCCGACGGCATGGGTGGCCATGCGGCGGGCGACTATGTCAGCAGCCTGGCAGTGGACAGCCTGCGCCGCCTGCCGAAGCTCGACTCGCTGGCGGAGTTCGCCGACGAAGTGCGTGACGGCCTGGCGTGGGTCAACCTCACGGTCCGCGAGGAAACCGCGCGCCGTGGCGTAGCGATGATGGGCAGTACCGTGGTGGTGCTGGCCGCACGCGGCGACCAGGCCATCGGCCTGTGGGCCGGTGACAGCCGTCTGTACCGCCTGCGCGGCGGGCGCATCGAGCGCCTGTCCCACGATCACAGCTACGTCCAGGAACTGCAGGACAGTGGCCTGCTCAGCGAAGCCGAGGCCCGGGTGCATCCGCGCGGCAACATCGTGACCCGTGCCATCGGTGTCGAGGACCACCTGGAACTGCAGGCCGTGGCCTTGCAGGTGCGCCCTGGCGACACCTTCCTACTGTGCAGCGATGGCCTGACCAAGACCGCCGAAGACCTCGAGATCGGCGAGGTGCTCAACCATGCCGACCCCTATCAAATAGTACGCAGCCTGGTCCACCTGGGCCTGACCCGAGGCGCGCCCGACAACATCACCGCCGTGGTGGTGAAGGCCAATTGAAGAACATCATGGACATGCAGATCCCCGGATTCGACATCGACGGCGAGATTGGCCAAGGCGCCATGGCCAGCGTCTACCTGGCCACCCAGCGCTCATTGCAGCGCAAGGTCGCGCTCAAGGTGATGGCCGCGAGCCTGGCGGCCGATCCGACCTTCTGCGAGCGCTTCCTGCGCGAAGGCCGCACCCTTGCGCGCCTGGCCCATCCGCACATCGCCACCATCCACGATATCGGCAATGTCGGCGAGCTGTACTACATGGCCATGGAGTACCTGCCCAGCGGCACGCTCAAGGAGCGCATCGCCGCCGGGCTGACGCCGGAGCAAGGGTTGGTCTATGTGCGCCAGATGGCCCAGGCGCTGGGTTATGCCCATGCCCAGGGCCTGGTGCACCGCGACGTGAAACCGGCCAACATCCTGTTCCGTGCCGATGGCAACGCCGTGCTGTCGGACTTTGGCATCGCCAAGTCCCTGGACGATCACACCCAGTTCACCCAGGCCGGTTTCGCGGTGGGGACGCCCAGCTACATGAGCCCGGAGCAGGCGCGCGGGCTTGAGATCGACGGGCGCGCCGACCTGTATGCGCTGGGGGTGGTGCTCTACGAAATCCTCGTCGGCAAGCTGCCCTACAGCGGCACCGATGCACTGTCCACGGCGCTGGCGCACCTGACCGAGCCGCTGCCGGAGTTGCCCATCGAGCATGGGCGCTACCAGGAAATCCTGCGCGGCTTGCTGGCCAAGGACCCCAACGAACGCTTCGCCGATGCCGCTGCCTTGTTGGCGGCACTGGATCGCCTGCCGGCCGACGACAACCAGAGCACGGTGATCCGGCCACTGGTCGTGCCCCCGGCAGCCCCCGAGCTCGCAGGGTTGACGCCAGTGTCCATCGAGATTCCCCAGGCACATGCGCAACCCGAGCCCGTCCAGCGTGAGCCAGAGCAAAGCCGCCCGGCGCCTGTCGTTGCGCCGAAGAAAAAGCCTGCGGTGGCGCTGCTCGCGGTGGCCATCGCAGCGGCACTGGGCCTGGCGGCGGGTGGCTACTGGTTGTTCGCCGGCCACGACGAACCCGCCGTCGCCCCACCTGTGGCACAGACACCGGCCCCACCCAGCGCGCCACCTCCTGTCGCCAGCACCTCGCAGGACAATCAGCGCCCGCTGCTCATGGCGGGCAAGAAGACCCTGTTCCAGCGCGTGCTGACCAAGCCCGGCGCACGCCTGGCCGACACCCCTGGTGGCGCTGCCGGTGACAGCCTGCCGGCCTTCTCGGTGCTCTACGTTTATCAGCGCAAGGATATCGACGGCAAAGCCTGGGTCCAGGTCGGTGCTGCCAGCGATGGCCTGCGCGAAGGCTGGCTGCCTGCAGAGCAGACCAGCGACTGGAAGCAGAGCCTGGTGCTCAAGTTCACCGAACGCTCTGGTCGTGCGCCGGTGATGTTCATGCGTCAGCCCGACGATGTGCAGCAGTTGCTCGACGACAGTTCCCAGGCCCGCGCGCAATTGCTCAAGGCACAGAACGACCCAGCACAGGTACCGCGTGTGCTGGCGCTGGAGCCTGCGGCCAACGCGGTGCCGCAGGACCAGTTCTACCTGATGCCGATCTTCGATTACCGCGAGAGCTTCGACGCCGACGGCCAGCCGGTGCAACTGCTCAACATCGCATCGATCGATCCCGGCAGCAGTGCGGCCGGCAGCACGCCTCAGGCCGCAGGTGTTGCCGGCGCCGGCGACAACAGCTTCCGCACCGGTATCGTGCTGGTGGTGGACACCTCGGTGTCGATGCAACCCTACATCGACCGGGTGCGCCAGGTGGTCAGCGAGTTGCAGCAGCAACTGGCGGCACGCGGTGAGCTGGACAGCGTCAGCTTTGGCCTGGTGGGCTTTCGCAACAGCGTCAAGCGCACGCCGGGCCTGGACTACCTGAGCAAGACCCTGGTCACCCTCGATGAAGGCCGCGACCCTGCGCGCTTTCTCAAGGCCGCGTCGCAGGTCAAGGCCACCACCGTGTCCAGCCATTCGTTCAACGAGGATGCCTTCGCCGGGGTCATGCAGGCGGTCGAGGGCATGGACTGGTCCGGCTACGGCGGGCGCATCGTGTTGCTGGTCAGCGATGCTGGCGCCTTGCGCAAGAGCGATCCCGAGAGCAGTACGCGGATGAACGAAGCCGAGGTGCGTCAGGCGGCGTTGAGCAAACAGATCAAGATTTACGCCCTGCACCTGCGCACCCCCGCCGGGGTAAAGAACCACGGCTCGGCCGAGCAGCAGTACCGCGTGCTCACCGCCGACAGCAACCCGCGTATCGGCGACCTCTACGTGGGGGTGCCGGGCGGCGATGTGAACGCCTTTGGCGCGCGCGTGCAGGAGATCGGTTCGACCTTCGCCGAGCTGGTTCATCAGGTACGCAACCAGCAACCGCAGGCCGTGCCGCTGCTCGCTAGTGGCTCCAGCCTCGCCGCCAAGACCCAGGCCGTGGGCTATGCCATGCACATGGACTTCCTCGGCCGCCGCAGCGCCAGCCAGGCGCCGCAACTGGTGAGTGCCTGGACCGCCGACCGTGACCTGACCAACCCGGCGCTGCCGACCTTGCAGGTGTGCGTGATGCTGACCAAGCTGCAGCTCAACGACCTGCAGCAGTCGCTCAAGCTGATCGTCGATGCGGCGCGCAAGACGCGCAGCTCGCCGGGCGACTTCTTCAATGAAATCGCCAGCGCCAGTGCCTACATGAGCCGCGACCCGGGCGCGCTGAGCAAGGGCGCCAACCTTGCCCAGGGCGGCGTGCTCGGTGAGTACCTCGAGGGTCTGCCGTATCGCAGCAAGTCGCTGAGCATGACCCAGGACCTGTGGTTGTCGCTGTCGGTCGCCGAGCAGGAGGACTTCATCGACGAGCTCGACTCGAAGATTCGCCTCTACGAAACCCTCCACAACGACATGGCCAACTGGGTGCGCTTCGGCAACGCCGAACCGGGCGACGCCCTGTACCGTGTCCCGCTGTCGACGCTGCCGTGATGATCAGCCTGCAGGGGGTGCACAAGACGCGCGGGCGCTACCGCCTGGAGATCGGCGATCTGCGCCTGGGCGCCGGTGAGCGGGTGGCGTTGGTCGGGCCCAGCGGCTGCGGCAAGAGCACGCTGCTCGACCTGCTGGCATTGGTGCTGGCGCCGGATGCGGCGGACGCCTTCACCCTGGAACTTGAGGGCAGCGTGCAGGATGTCGCCGGGCTGTGGCGTGGTCGTCGGCTCGACCGGCTGGCCGCCTTGCGCAGCCGGCATCTGGGCTATGTGCTGCAAGCGGGCGGGCTGCTGGGTTTTCTCGACGTACGCGGCAATATCCGCCTGCCGCGCCAGTTGCTGGGGCTGGCCGACGACGGTGGCGTCGAGCGCCTGGCGGCCGCGCTGGATGTGAGCGACCAGTTGGACAAGCGTCCGGCGGCGCTTTCGCTGGGCCAGCGCCAGCGGGTCAGTTGTGCCCGCGCCCTGGCCCATGCGCCTTCGCTGTTGCTGGCGGACGAGCCGACCGCAGCGCTCGATCCGGTCAATGCCGAGCGGGTGATGCAGCTGCTGCTGCGCCAGGCCGAGGCGCATCGGGTGACCTGCATCATCGCCACCCACGACGAGACCCTGGCCCGCGACGCCGGGCTGCGGGTGCTGCGCATGCACTGTCGACGCGATGCCGAAGGCGGTGTCATCGCGACCTTGGGGCAGGCTGCCTGATGCGCCCGTTGCTGATCGCCGGGTTGGCCTGGCAGGACTACCGCACCGACGCGCGACTGTCGGCCTGCGCGGTGCTGGCGCTGGTGGCGGTGATTGCGCCACTGCTGGTGCTGTTCGGCCTGAAGTTCGGCCTGATCGGCAGCCTGACCGAGCGTCTGCAGCGCGACCCGAGTGTGCGTGAGGTCATTCCCTTGGGTGGGGGACGTTTCACTGCCGATTTCATCGCCGGGCTCGCGGCGCGTCCGGATGTCGCCTTCGCCATTCCGCGCACCCGCCAGATCGCCGCCACCGCCGAGCTGTTGCTGCCTGCACAAGGGCGTGGGGTGACGGTCGAGATGTTGCCGACCGCGCCCGGTGATCCGTTGCTCGACGGCGCCGTGGCCCCCGATGCAGCCGACCTGCGCGACGTGGTGCTGAGTTTCACCGCGGCGGAAAAGCTCGGGGCCCGTCCTGGCGATCACTTGCAGGCCAGTTTCAATCGCCAGCGTGCGGGCGAGGTGCAGTGGCGCCAGACCTCGTTGCACGTGCGTGCCGTGCTGCCGCTGGCAGCGTTCGAGCGCGACGCCTTGTTTGCACCGTTGGCCTTACTGGAGGCCGCCGAGGACTACCGCGACGGGCGTGCGGTACCGGCGCTGGAGTGGGCGGGCGAGCTGCAGGCCGGCAGCGCGGCGCGGGTCTACCCGGCGTTTCGCCTGTATGCCCGCACGCTCGAGGACGTCGAGCCGCTGCGCCAGTTCTTTGCCGAGCGCCAGTTGCTGGTCTCGACCCAGGCGGCGCAGATCGCCCAGGTGCAGTCGCTCGGGCGTAATCTCGACCTGGTGTTCTGGATCATCGCCGCGTTGGCCGTGGCCGGGGCGGTTGCGGCGGTTGCTGCAGGTGCGGTGGCGGCGGTCGAGCGCAAGCAGCGCGAGCTGGCGGTGTTGCGCCTGCTGGGCTTCGGCACCGCCGCGCTGCTGTTGTTCGTGGTGTTGCAGGCGCTATACAGCGGCCTGCTCGCCGCCGGGCTGGCGGCCCTGTTGTATGCCCTGGCCGAGCACGGCCTGAACCGACTGTTCATGCAGGTGCCCGGCGAATACGCCGCTCATCTGCTGCCCATGCACTATCTCGTCGCGCTGCTCGCCGTGCTGGCGGCCAGCACCGCTGCCGCCGCCCTGGGCGGCTGGCGGGTGGCGCGGATCGACGCCTCGCAAGGAATTCGTGATGTCTGAACTTCGCCTCAAGGTAGCGGCCTTGATCGTCACCACACTGGGCCTTGTGGCCTGCTCTCCCGCCGACGGCGAGGACAAGCCCCAGGCCTCCGCGGTCAACACCGCCACGCCCGACCCCGCCGCCACCAGCAAGCTGGACAACCCCAAGCCCCTGGCCGACGACGTCAGCTTGCCGCTGCCCTGTGGCGGCGAGATTGTCTTCCGGCATGTCTACGTGCTGGCGCAAGGCAGCCTCGATGACCGCGAGGTCAACCTGGGTTACCCCTTCAGCGAAGGCGAGGCGGGTTACAAGCAGTCGTTCATTTCCGGATATCGCCGCGACTTCATCAATGGCCAGTTCAGCCTGCAGGACCTGGCCCCCGCCTGGCAGAAGCAGGTCGGCGCCAGCCTGCCCAAGGTCGAGGCAGGCAGCCCGCTCAAACCGATGATGTATTTCATCGGCAAGTACGAGGTGACAGCGCGCCAGTATGCCCAGGTCATGGCCCAGGCTCAGTCGCTGGCCAGCGGCGAGGCCGAGCCCGCCTGCGAACCGGTCACCGAGGCGGCCGGTCGCCTGCCCAAGGTCAAGCTGTCGCGCTTCGAGGCCGAGCGCTTCGCTGCGGTGTACAGCGCCTGGTTGATGAAGCACCACCGCGAGTTGCTGCCGGTCAGTGGCCGGGGCAGCAAGGCCGAAGATGGCGGGACCGGTTTCGTGCGCTTGCCCACCGAAGTGGAATGGGAGTTCGCCGCCCGCGGCGGTTCGGCGGTCAGCCGCCAGGAGCTCGATGGGCGTTTGTTCCCGCGCAAGGTCGAAGGCAGCGACAGTGACGGGCCGTTGGCCGACTGGGCGGTGTTCAACCAGGTTGCTGGTGGCACCGGACAGGCTGCGCGACTGATGCCGATCGGGACCAAGCAACCCAACCCGCTCGGGTTGTTCGATGTGATCGGCAATGCCGCCGAAATGGTCCAGGAGTCGTTCCAGCTAGTGCACGCTGGTCGCCGTCAGGGCGCCTACGGCGGCTTCGTGGTCAAGGGTGGCAACTACCTGGAAGGCGAGACCACGCTGTTCACTGGCATGCGCCGCGAGTATCCGCTGTTCGGTGCCGACGGCACTGAGCAGCGTAACGAGACCACCGGTTTCCGCGTCGCCATCGGTGCCTTGTCGGCGCCGCGTTCGCGCTACCAGGAGCTGTTCGAGCAGTGGCAGAAAGAGGGGCGCCTGGCTGGCCTCACCGACGACATCAATGCCGCCGATGACCCGACCACGCGCCTGGACGGCATCATCGCCGGCGCCAGCGACCCGCGCCTGCAGGCCGAGCTGGGTCTGGTCAACGAAGAGCTCAAGCGCAATGTTTCGCTGATCGCCCGCCAGCGCGAGGAAGCGGCTGGCAACCTGATCCAGTCGGCGGCGCTCGTGGCCGAGACCATCAACAACTACAACATCCGCCTGACCAACCTGCAGAACACCCAGGCCAAGGCCCAGGCCTCGGGCGACCAGACCAGCGCCAGCATGTATGGCGCCGCCATCGCCAACGGCCGCAGCGCGCTGGACGGCGCGCTGGCGATCTACATCGACAACCTGGCCAGCGGCACGCGCTACACCGACGCGGTGATCCAGGCGCAGTTCCAGCGGGTCAAGCAAGAGCTCGAGCGCAAGCCGGTGCTGGGCAAGAGCCTGGAGACCCGCGCCACCCTGTTCGTCCGCCACGTCGGGGAGTACCGCCAGAACCGGCGGGCCGACCCGGCGACGATCCTCAAGGAGCTGCTGGCATCGGCTGCTCCGCGACCTTGAAGAAACCCTGAAAAAAGACCCCGGCCCGCATGAAGCAGGCCGGATCAGCACAACCCGAGAGAGAACCCGACCATGCGCTTGAATCGCACCTCCCTGATCACCGCTTCCAAGGCCCGTGCCGCTCTGCTGCTGGCTGCCGGTTTCAGCAGCGTCCTGCTGACCGGCTGCGCCGGCTCGCCGGTTTCCAAGATCGGTGCAACGACCAAGGTGGAGTACTACCCCAACTGCTACGAGCCGGTGCAGCACCTGCGCTCCACTGACGGCGACATGACTCGCTCGGTCGCCACCGGCGCACTGCTCGGCGCGGTAGGCGGTGCACTGACCGGCGCCCTGGTGGACGGTGACAACCGTGGTCGCAACGCTGCCATCGGCGCCGCCGGTGGTGCCCTGGTCGGTGGTGCGGCGGGCTACTACACCGAGCGCCAGAAGCAGATCAGCGACGACAAGCAGCGCATCGCTTCCTACGCCGCCGACATCGACAAGAGCGCCGCCGACCTGGACCGCACCACCCAGTACGCCAAGGCGTCCCAGGCCTGCTACCAGCGCGAATTCGCCAGCCTGATCCAGAACCGCAAGGCCAACCGCATCAACGATACCGAAGGCCGCAAGCGCCTGGCCGAAATCGTTGCCGGCCTGAACGAGTCGAACCAGCTGCTCGGCACCGTCAACGGTCGTCTGGGTGAAAACCTGAACAACTACACCCAGGCCTACGAGCAGGACCTCAAGCAGGTGGGCGTGCAGCGTTCGGAAGTGGCGGCCGTGGTCCAGCCACCGAAGGCGACCAGCAAGTCTGGCACCAAGAAGGGCCAGGCTGCGGGCAAGACCAACACCAAAGTGCCGACCGAAGCAGTCGCCACCGAGAAGACCCTGCAGAACGCCACCGGCAAGAAAGCCGAGGCCCAGCAAGTCGCCAAGGCGGGCGTGGATCAGGTCAACAGCATGTGCCGCAACCCGGACATGGGTGACTGGGCACCGGTGCCTTGCCCGAACGTTTGATGGGATTGCAGGGGTGCATCGCGCCCCTTTCGCGACGCAGGGCCGCTTCTGCAAAGAGCGGCTTTGCGCTGTGGACAGGCCAGCCTGTAGCTGAGTAAGGACACGTATTCATGAAAGACCTTCTGGTCAACGAATTGGCCAACACCTCGCAGTTTCTGGCGCAGCAGCGCCTGCAGGGGCGCATCGACCAGCAGAAGCTGTTCAAGGCGATCGATGCCGACCCTGGCATCGTCGGTGCGGGTGTCGTGTATATCGATGCCGACTACAACGTGATCGTGCTGCGCGAGTTTCAGCCCATCTGCAGTATCAAGCCCAAGCGCATCATCCTGCGCGAGGCGCCTCGCTACATTGCGCCCCAGCAATTCATGAACCAGTTGCAGACCAACCCGCGTGAGTCGCGCGTGGTCAAGGAGGCGGTAGGCACCACGCTCTCCTGCGCTGGTGCGATCCTGGGTTGGGTCGTCATGTTCAGCGGCACTATCGCCGTCCCCTTCTCCGGCGGTGTGAGCCTCGCGCTTACCGCTGCTGGATATGCAGCAGCAACCGCCAGTACCGCACAGTGCTTTATCGGTGTTGTCAGAACGGTCAACGAGGTCAACGACCCGTCAGCCAATGATGCGATGGATCAGGAGGCCTGGTACAGGGCAGCCACACCGTTGCTCGACGGTATATCGCTGCTTGGCGTCGGCAGCTCGGCCCTCACGACTGTACGCTTCCTGCAGGTGCGCAAGGCGGCCACGGGCGCCAACTGGCTCGACCTGACCCGTTCATTGAGCCGGCAGCAGCGTAGCGCTCTCACCCGCGAGTTGCTGTCGATCAAGCATCCTTCGCTCACCGCGAAGCAACTCAAGCTGCAACAGAGCACGGGTGAGCTGATCAAGCGTCACACGCCCACGCAGATCAAGCACGCCACTCAAACACTGATCAAGGATTCGCTTGGCGCTTCCATCGGTTTCGTCGGCAGCGGGACGGTGCAGGACAAGACCAAGAGCATCGCTCTGGGGCTCTATGAGGAGTTCGAGTAATGAGTCGGCATCCTGACCTTCAGAAGTTTCTCGATCGCTACTTCATGGTGTTCCTGGCGGGGTATTTTCTCTCGCTGTACGCCATGGCCGGGACGTTCTCTTTGGTGTGGAGTACCTATTGCCGTGACTGCAGCCGGGAGATCAACTATCCGCTCAGCCTTGGTGTGCTGGTGGTGACGCTGGTCACGGCGCATGCCGCCGTAGTGCGAGGTCGTGACTGGGGGGTATGGATGGTCGCTGCCCTTTGTATCGGCTCCGTGGTTTTCCTGTTGCCGACCTACGGTTTCAGGCCGCACATGGGGATCTTCCTGAGCATCATAGTCGTCGCGCTGCTGGCATTGCTGGTACTCAACAGCAAGCGCTATCGGGAAATGCGCGTACTGCTGGCAGGGTATCGAGAGAAGAGAAGGCTGGAGCGGCTGAATCGTAATCCCAAGGGGCGTTCGGCCAAGTGAGGGATGCCGAACCCGGCGCTAAAGCGCCGGGCCCGTAAACGCCAAACTCCAGCCTCAACGCTCCGGTCGCAGCACCTTCACGTCCCCAGGCTCCGCCGTTTCCCGCAGGTATTCTTCCAGCGAATCGTCCAGCGCCTTGATCCAGCGGGTGTGGTGCGGCACCGAGGCGGTGCCGGTCATCACCGAGCGGTACGAGCGGTCGCGGTAGCCCATGATGTCGTGCTTCTTGTCGTTCTTCCATTTGAGGAAGATGCGGTTCACCGCGTCGATGTCGAAGCGCGGGTAGTCGGTCTGTTCGATCAGGCGGGCGATGTAGCTGCCCTGGAATTCGTACATCGAGGCCGTGGTCTGCAAGGCCTCTTCCTCGGCGCGCCAGTGCTCGCTGTCGGCGCGCATGGAGGCCGGGTCGGGCAGGGCGATGCGGCCAAGGATCACGTCGCGCACGAACCAGGCCTGGGCGTCGAACAGGTTGAAGCTGTACCACAGGTCCTGCATCCCCAGGTACATCAGCTGCGGGTTGGCCTCCCACACCACGCCCTGGTACAGGCCCAGCGGCCACAGACGGTTGCCGGTGCGCAGGGTCAGGTCGTCGGGCAGGAACGGGAAGTGGTGCTGGTAGCCGGTGCACAGGATGATCGCATCGACGCGCTTGCTCGAGCCGTCGGCAAAGTGCGCGCGGTCGCCGTCGACCCGCTGCAACTGCGGCCGCTCTTCCCAGCCCTTGGGCCACTTGTAGCCCATGGGCTGGGTGCGGTAGGCACTGGTGATCGAGCGCGCGCCGTACTTGTAGCACTGCGAGCCGATGTCTTCGGCGGAGTAGCTGCTGCCGATGATCAGCACGTCCTTGCCGGCGAACTCGAGTGCATCACGGAAATCATGGGCGTGCAGGATGCGTCCGGAGAAGCGCTCGAAGCCTGGGAATGACGGCACCTGGGGTGTGGAGAAATGCCCGCTGGCGACCACCACGTAGTCGAATACCTGTTCGTAGCGCTGGCCATTGGCGTAGTCGTGGGCGGTGAGGGTGAAGGTGCGGCTGGCGCTGTCGAAGCGTACGTCCTTGACCACGGTGTCGAAGCGGATGTACTGGCGTACGTCGGCTTTTTTCACCCGGCCCTGAATGTAGTCCCACAGCACTTCGCGCGGCGGGTAGGAGGAAATCGGGCGGCCGAAATGTTCATCGAAGCTGTAGTCGGCGAACTCCAGGCATTCCTTCGGGCCGTTGGACCAGAGGTAGCGGTACATGCTGCCGTGTACCGGTTCGCCGTGCTGGTCCAGGCCGGTGCGCCAGGTGTAGTTCCACATGCCGCCCCAGTCGGCCTGCTTTTCGAAGCAGACGATTTCGGGCATGGCCGCGCCCTTGGCGTGGGCGGATTGGAAGGCACGCAGTTGCGCCAGGCCGGAAGGGCCGGCACCGATGATGGCGACGCGAGTAGTCATGAAAAAGTCCTGTGATCACGGAAGAAAGGCAAGACTTCCCCAGCCCCGAACGGCAACGAGCCGAGGGCGGTGGAAGCGCGGAAACTTCAGGGGTCAGCAGGCAGGCGGAGGCACGGGGCGCTTGCGCTTGTGCGCCAGCAGGACATCGCGGGGCGGGATCGACAGGGTGTGGAAGAGTGTCGAGAGCGGGGAACAGCCGAGGCTGGAGACGGCGGCAGGGAAGGGCCCGGTGGACTTGCCGATCAGGTTGGCAAGCGGGCCATGCGGCCGACGGATACGTGTGATCTCGTGCATGGGGGCGTGGTTAGCCTCTTTTCGTTATGGGTGCCTTTTTAGCTATAACGCATTGGGGGGAGGGGTTCAAGGTTTGGGATCGTGGTGGATTGTTTGTGGGAGCGGGCTTGCCCGCGAAGAATCCACCACAGTCCTAGCGTGGCAATACCACGATAGCCTCCAGCCCACCGCCATCGCGATTGGAAAGCCGCAACTCACCGCCATGGCTGGCCGCAATCCGCTGGGCAATGCTCAGCCCCAGGCCATACCCACCGGACGCCTGGTTGCGCGAACCCTCTCCACGCACGAACGGATCGGTCACGGTATCCAGCAGGCCCGCGGCAATACCTGGCCCGCGATCCTCGACATGAATCCGCACCTGCGCCGCATCCGCCTCGAGCCGCAGCGAAACCGCCTTGCCATAACGCAGGGCATTGACCAGCAGGTTCTGCAGGCACCGCTGCATCAGCAAGGCATCGACCTTCACCTTGCCCACTTCACCCTGGATCGGCAGCGGCTCTTCGGCGCTGGCCAGGTCGGCGCACAGGCGCGCCACCAGTCGGTCCAGGTCCACCTCCTGCAGGTTCTGTTGCTCGCCGGCGCGTAAGTAGTCGAGCACCTGGCCGATCATGGCGTCCATCTGCACGATGTTCTGGCGCAGGCGCTCTTTGTGTTCGCCATCCTCCAGCCGCTCCAGGCGCAGACGCATGCGGGTCAGTGGCGTACGCAGGTCGTGGGAGACCGCCGCGAGAAAGTAGGCCTTGTCGTTGACCATGGCGATCAACCGCTGCTGCATGGCGTTGAACGCCTGCGCCGCCTGGCGCACTTCCTCGGGGCCTTCCAGGGGCAGGGCGGGTTGCTCCAGGTTGCGCCCCAGGCCGCGGGCGGCATCGGCCAGGCGCCGCAGTGGGCGCAGGCACAGGCGCACGGCCACCAGGCACACCAGCAGCACGGCGACGATGCGCAGGGCATAGACGCGCAGCAGATAGTCGCTGATCAGCACCCAGGCCGACTCACCACTCCAGCCCTGCAGCTCTTCACCATCGATCACCAGCCAGTGGCCGTCCACCATCGGCACGGCGAACTGCAAGTGCGCCTGAGCGGTACGCAGGCCGAACAGGCTGCGCCAGACGATCGGCTGACCAAGCTCATCGGTCAGTTGCACCTTCAGCAGGCGCGCCGGCTGGTCGTGACCAAGCTCGTAGGTCAACGCCTGGTGCAACAGCAGTTCGATGCGGTGGCGCCCACGTCGATCGTCGCGCTGGGCCTTGGGCAGCGATTCGGCGCAGCGCAGGTGATAGCGCGGCGGCACCTGCAACTGGCCGGCGTGACAGTCCGCCTGGGCGATCAGCGGGGCACTGCGCGCAGCGATCAGCCGCACCGGAGCCTCGAACACCTGGGCGAAGCGCACGTCGAACCAGATGCTGCTGGACATCAACTGGATCAGCAGGGTGCCGCTGATCATGATCAGCAGCAGTTGGCCGAACAGCGTCCGTGGCCACAGCCGGCGCAGCAGGCGCACGTCAGGCGCCTGGCTCGCGGGCGATGCTGAGCAGGTAGCCTTCGTTGCGAATGGTGAGGATCTGCGCGCTGCCATTGACGGCGCGGCGCAGATGCTGGCGCAGGCGGCTGATGCACATGTCCACCGAGCGGTCGTCGGGCAGGTGGTCGCGGCCAAAGGCGCTGCGCGTCAGGTGATCGCGCGATACCACGCGGTTGTTGGCCTCGAGCAGCTCGCGCAGCACGCGGTAATCGGAGCGGGGCAGGGTGAGGGCCTGGCCGTCAGGGTGAGTGAGCAGGCGCTTGATGTGGTCGAGGCTGAACCCTGCGAACTGCTGCGCCTGGCTGGCGGGCTCTTCGCTGGGTGTGTCGAGGCGCTGCGGGCGGCGCAGGACGGCCTTGATGCGGGCAATGAGTTCACGGGGTTCGAAGGGCTTGGACAGGTAGTCGTCTGCGCCCACTTCCAGGCCGATGATACGGTCCAGCGTGCTGCCCTTGGCCGACAGCATGATCACCGCCAGGCCCGGCTGCGCCTGCAGTTGGCGACACAGGCTGAGGCCGTCTTCGCCGGGCAGCATCAGGTCGAGCACCACCAGCTCGACCTTGTGCCGCGCCATTTGCTGGCGCATCTGCTCGCCATCGGCGGCAGCCAGCACGTGGTAGCCGGCATCGGTCAGGTAATCGCAGAGAAGTTCGCGAATCTCGTCGTCATCGTCGACAACCAGCAAGGTTGTGCTCATTGAGGGGGACGCCTGTCAGGGGCGCTTGAAAGGCGCCCGTTACGTTCCATTACATCCCCGTACAAGCCGGGGATGGAGCCCAGAGGGCACATCCCTAGAATCGTAGCAAAAACCATCTGCGAATACGAAGCCTTCCCAAATGAAACCTCAGAGCATCCCCGGGGCTTGCGCCCGCTTCACCCGCGGTGGCAGCCGCCTTTCGCCGCTTGCCTTGTGTATCGCCTTCAGCCTGTCCGCAGGCGCCTTTGCGGCTGATCCCCAGCCCCTGGAACTGGGCGCCACCAACATCGAAGACAGCGCGCTGCCCAGTGCCGACGACGCCGGCCAGCTCGGCTACACCGTCGAGAGCACGCGCAGTTCCACCGGCCTGAACCTGACCCCGCGCCAGACCCCGCAGTCGGTGACCAGCATCACCCGCCAGCAGATGGATGACCGCGATGTGCACAGCATCGAGCAGGCGCTGGATACCGCCCCGGGGATCAGCGTCAGCAAGATGGAAGTGGGCGGGCGTACCGATTTCCGCGCCCGTGGCTATTCGATCAGCAACTGGAAGATCGATGGCCTGCAGTTCCCCGGCGGCTCTGACTTCAGCGGCAGCGGCAACGCGCTGAACCTGGACCTGTACGAGCGCATCGACATCGTCCGTGGTGCCAACGGCCTGCTCGGCGGCACCGGCGACCCGTCGGCGACGGTCAACCTGATCCGCAAGGCGCCGACCCGCACCTTCGGCGGCAGCGCCTATGCCACTTACGGCAGCTGGGACAAACGCCGTCTGGGCGCTGACCTCAACCTGCCGCTCTCCGAAGACGGCCGCCTGCGCTCGCGCTTCGTGGTCACCCAGCAGGACGCCAACTCGTTCCGCGACAACCAGTCCGAGCGCGCCCGCGCAGCGCTGGCCAATTTCGAGTTCGACCTGGACGACGCCACCACCCTCGGCGCCGGCTACCAGTACGAATACAACAAGGTGGTCGGCGGCGGTTGGGGTGCCAACATCCCGATCTGGTATGGCGACGGCAGCAAGACCGACCTCCCGCGCAGCACCAACGTGGTGCCCAGCTGGAGCTTCGGCGAGTACATCACCCGCACCACCTTCGGCTCGCTGCAGCACCGCTTCGACAACGACTGGACCCTGGACCTGAAAGGCTCGCAGAGCACCAGCGATGCCCTTAACCACCGCGGCCTGGCCAAGGTCAACTCGTCCGGGCGCGGCGTCTACGGCGGCTACTGGGACCAGGATGGCAGCGGCGCGGTGCTCAACGGCCTGCACAGCTCCAGCGACACCACCCAGCAATCGGCGCAGATCGACCTGTCTGGCCCGTTCCAGATGTTCGGCCGCACCCACCAGGCGATGGTCGGCTACAACGACAGCCGCACCGTGGCCTGGTCGCCGGAATACACCTGCACCATGGTCAGCGCCAACAGCGTCAGCGCTCCGGCCCTGGGCTGCCAGTTCCGCGCCAACAACGGCCTGCCCCTGAGCAACTGGCTCAACGGCGTGGACAGCGACTACGACATGCTTGCCTCGCAGACCGGCCGTCACAGCAAGACCACCACCCGCCTGCAAGGCATGTACGCCGCTACCCGCCTGAGCATCACCGACCCGCTGTCGGTGATCCTCGGCGTGCGCAGCACTGACTACTCGGCCACCACCCGCAACGTCAGCGGCGTGCGCAGCAACCAGCAGAACAACGGCATCGTCACCCCCTACCTGGGCGCGGTGTATGACCTCAACGACACCTACTCGGTGTACGCCAGCTACACCGACATCTTCAACCCGCAGACCGAAGAGACCGCCAGCGGCACCAAGGTCGAGCCGATCCGCGGCCAGAGCTACGAGACCGGCATCAAGGCCGCCTGGTTCGACGGCCGCCTGAACGCATCCGCCGCGTACTTCCGCACCAAGCAGGAGAACAAGGCAGTCACCGACGGCGACCTGCTGACCCCGACCGGCGCCACCGCCTACAAGGCAGGTTCCGGCCAGGAAACCGACGGTATCGACCTGGAACTCGCAGGCGCCCTGACCGAGAACTGGAACGTCTACGCCGGCTACACCTACCTGCACTTCCGCCGCCTCGACAGCGACGGGCGCAGCGATCCGTCGCACCTGTTCAAGGCCTCGACCACCTACCGCCTGTCCGGCCCGCTCGACCGCCTGACCCTCGGCACCGGCGTCACGGCGCAGACCAACATCCGCGCCCTGTCCACCCCAGCCGGCCAGCCGACCAACGGTGTCAGCCGTAGCTCGAGCGACGTCAACTGGTCGGGCTATGCGATCTGGAATGCCATGGCTAAGTACCAACTGACCGACGACACCAGCGTCAGCCTCAACGCCAACAACCTGTTCGACAAGCACTACTACACCCGCTACGGCTTCTACGCCGGAGCGATCTATGGCGATCCGCGCAATCTGTCGCTGACCGTCAGCACGGCGTTCTGATCAAACGACAGCACCTGTTGCAATCTACATATGGAAATTCGTATATTCGGATTTCCATATGTTCAGGTGCCTCCCATGATCACCCCCACCCAGGTCTTCAAGTCCCTCGCCGACGAGACCCGCGTTCGCGCTACCTTGCTGATCGCCCACCTTGGCGAACTGTGTGTGTGCGAACTGATGTGCGCCCTCGACGACAGCCAGCCGAAAATCAGCCGCCACCTCGCCCAGTTGCGCAGCGCCGGCCTGTTGCTGGACCGCCGCCAGGGGCAGTGGGTGTACTACCGCCTCAACCCTGAACTGCCCGCCTGGGTCAGCGAGCTGTTGCAGGTCACCGCCCAGGCCAATGCCGCCTGGCTCCAGGACAACATCGCCCGCCTGCAGCACATGGACGATCGCCCCGTCCGTGCCGCTGCCGGCTGCTGAGTGGACGAGTACCTGCCGATGCTGATCGCCGCCTGCGTCTTCGTCTTCACCCTCATCCTGGTCATCTGGCAGCCCAAGGGGCTCGGTGTTGGCTGGAGCGCCAGTTTCGGCGCACTGCTGGCGCTGCTGTTCGGCGCGGTGTCGTTGCACGACATACCCGCCGTCTGGGCGATCATCTGGAATGCCACGGCCACCTTCATCGCCATCATCATCGTCAGCCTGCTGCTCGACGAGGCCGGCTTCTTCGAGTGGTCCGCCCTGCATGTGGCGCGCTGGGCCCGCGGCAGCGGACGCCGCCTGTTCGCCTTCATCGTGCTGCTGGGTGCCGCAGTTTCTGCTCTGTTCGCCAATGACGGCGCCGCGCTGATTCTCACCCCCATCGTCATGTCGATGCTGCTGGCGCTGCGCTTCTCGCCCGGCGCGACCCTGGCCTTCGTCATGGCCGCAGGCTTCATCGCCGACACCGCCAGCCTGCCGCTGGTGGTGTCGAACCTGGTGAACATCGTCTCGGCCGACTACTTCGGGCTGGGCTTCAGCGCCTATGCCTCGGTGATGCTGCCGGTCAACCTGGTGGCCGTGGCCGCCACGCTGCTGGTGCTGTTCCTGTACTTCCGGCGCGACATCCCGGCGCGCTATGCCCTGGATGACCTCAAGGCCCCCGCCCTGGCCATCCGCGACCGCGCGACCTTCCGCGTCGGCTGGGTGGTGTTGCTGGCGCTGCTGGTGGGCCTGTTCGTGCTCGAGCCGCTGGGCATCCCAGTCAGCGCAGTGGCCGCAGCCTGCGCCGCCGTGCTGTTCGCCGTCGCCGCCCGTGGCCACGTGATCTCCACCCGCCGCGTGCTGCGCGAAGCGCCCTGGCAGATCGTGGTGTTCTCGCTGGGCATGTACCTGGTGGTGTACGGCCTGCGCAACGCCGGCATGACCGATGCCCTCGCCACAGTACTCGACCGCCTCGCTGCCCACGGCCTATGGACAGCCACCCTCGGCACCGGCCTGATCGCGGCGTTGCTGTCGTCGGTGATGAACAACCTGCCCAGCGTGCTGGTCGGTGCCCTGTCGATCCAGGCCAGCGGCGCCGAAGGGCTGGTGCGCGACGCGATGATCTACGCCAACGTCATCGGCTGCGACCTCGGCCCGAAGATCACCCCCATCGGCAGCCTCGCCACGTTGCTCTGGCTGCACGTGCTGGCACGCAAAGGCATGCGCATCACCTGGGGGTACTACTTCAAGGTCGGCATCCTGCTGACCCTGCCGGTGCTGCTGATCACCCTTTCCGCCCTGGCACTGCGCCTGGGCCTTTGAAAACCGCCACGCGGCGGGGAGCGAGCGATGCGAATCCTGTTCATGTGCACTGCCAACAGCTGTCGCAGCATTCTGTGCGAAGCCCTGTTCAACCACCTTGCCCCGCAAGGGTACCAAGCCGTCAGTGCCGGCAGCTTCCCACGAGGCCAGGTGCTCCCGCGCAGCCTGCAGACCCTGCAGCAAGCCGGCATTGCCATCGATGGCCTGAGCAGCAAAGGCAACGAAGCCTTTGAAGGCAGCCCGCCAGACATCGTCATCACCGTCTGCGACAAGGCCGCTGGCGAAGCGTGCCCCGTGTACTTCGGCCCGGCGCTCAAGGCCCACTGGGGGTTGGAAGACCCTTCCGACGTGGTGGGCGACGACGCCACAATCGACGCCGCATTCCGCGCGACCCTCGCGCATATCCAACGGCGCTTCGAGGCGTTCTTTGCGCTGCGTCCGGATGCACTCGACCGTGATCAGCTCAAGCGCGAGCTGGACCGCATCGGCACGCTCTGAGGAGGGACCATGTCAGACATCCTGCCGAACCTCGACCTGTCGCTGTTCGACGACCTGCCCGGACAGCCGCTGGACAACGCTCACCCCCCGCGCATCCTGCTGCTGTACGGCTCGACCCGCGAACGCTCCTTCAGCCGCCTGCTGGTCGAAGAAGCCGCCCGTCTGCTGCAGCACTTCGGCGCGGACACCCGCATCTTCGACCCCTCCGGCCTGCCCCTGCCGGATGACGCCCCTGTCGATCACCCCAAGGTCCAGGAACTGCGCGAGCTGGTGCAATGGTCCGAAGGCCAGGTCTGGTGCTCACCGGAGCGCCACGGCGCCTTGTCGGCGGTGTTCAAGGCCCAGATCGACTGGGTCCCCCTCGAACTCGGCGCCATGCGCCCCACCCAAGGCAAGACCTTGGCGGTGATGCAGGTGTGCGGCGGGTCGCAGTCGTTCAACGTCGTCAACCAACTGCGCGTACTCGGGCGCTGGATGCGCATGTTCACCATCCCCAACCAATCGTCGGTGCCCAAGGCGTATATGGAGTTCGATGAGGCGGGGCGGATGAAGCCCTCGCCGTATTACGACCGCGTGGTGGATGTGATGGAGGAGCTGGTGAAGTTCACGGTGCTGTTGCGCGGGCGGGCGGAGTATCTGGTGGATCGGTATTCGGAGCGGAAGGAGAGTGCGGGGGAGTTGGCGAAGCGGGTGGGGCAGGGGGCTATTTGAGGGGCTTTTTGACCTGCCTCGCAGGGAAACTGACCGGTTGTAGCTTTTGGCGGAACCGAATCGGGGAGCGACACGCCAGTTGTCGTTTCAGCTTCCGTGTTGGGCCTCTGCACGGCATTGTAAAGACCAATGTCATTACGCAGAGGTCCCTTTTCATGGCATCCATCAACGTCCGTATCGACGACGAACTCAAGGCGCGCGCCTACCGCGAATTGGAGAAGCTGGGCGTGACCCCGTCCGAGCTGATGCGCCAAGCACTGCAATACGTTGCCGAGCGTGGGCAGCTTCCGTTCAAGACCGTGCTGGTTACGGAGGAGGACGAGGCACTGTTGGCAACGGTCCGTGAGCGACTTGCCGATCCCCAGCGTGTGAAGGTTTCACTGGATGACCTATAGCCTTGAGTTTGATGCGCGAGCGCTGAAGGAATGGCGCAAGCTGGGGGACACGGTTCGGCAGCAATTAAAGAAAAAGTAGGTCGCGGTCCTGGAGAACCCTCGGGTTGAGGCCAACCGGTTGAGTGATCTTCCAGACTGCTACAAGGTCAAGCTACGTAGCAGTGGGTATCGCTTGGTTTACCAGGTTGTGGAGCAGCAGGTTGTCGTGTTTGTAGTGGCTGTGGGTAAGCGGGAGCGGGAGGGGGTTTATCGAGCGGTTGCTGCGCGGGTAGCGAACCGGGAGTAGCGGTCGATATCGAAACGGACCTCTATGCTTGAAACTACTCTTACCAGCGCTGGCTACTTTCGGAATCTGACGGAACCCCAAAATGAAAAAACCTGCCAGAAGGCGGGTTTTTCGGGGGCTCCAGAGATTTTTAAAGCTTTCAATGGAACCTTGAATGGTGCGGCACCAGGAATCGACCCCGGGACCTACTGATTACAAGTCCACCCTATCGCCCAGCGTTCATTGATAAAAGCCGGCTATCAGCTGATTTTATTGGTTATTCACGGATATTTGGGTCAGGTATCCGGGAGCACTGTGGACACTCTCGGTGGCCCAACGCTGCACATCCCTTCAATCCTTTGTACAGTGTGCAATGCCTGCCAGCTCCCTGTGGCCCACGCCGCGCCGCTGTAGCCAGCCATTGCACAGCCCAAGCCCTTTGCATTTTTTTCCGAGGCGAAGCGCGTCGGCGGGAGGGGGATAAGTGATTTTCTGTCGCTTTTTTTTCCCAGCAGCTTTTGCAAGAACGAGGTGCTTGGAAGTCTTCCCTCAGTCGGGTCATGGCATACTGCCCGCATCTCAACTGGGTCGGTTAGACAAATGGATATGGACGGCTTCAACCAGTGCCTGATGTACATCCAGGCGACGACTGTTAAGCCCACCGTGGACAAGTACCTACCATTGGTTGGTACAGTCGTTGGTGCTGGCTTGGCGTTTGGTCTTAATTTTTTCTCTACCGCACGTAAAGAGGCAAAGACGAAGGCTGCGAAAAAGCGCTGCTGCGAGGAGGACTGTCACGAGCTGATGAACATTTGTGAACAGTCGATTCGTAGTCTTCTCGAGCTTTCCGAGGCCCTCGCCCTAAAGAAAAGACCCACTGGACACAACTTGGTCTCGGCCGTGAGCCTCCCGCTTTTGGATAAGTACTACCCTGAAATTGCTCACTCGTTCAGTGTCGATCAACGATACTGGATAAAATTGATTTTCAGGCATGTTGAAGTCATCAATAGAGGTCTTGAGAAATTAGTGGTGGCTGAGCTTGATACCTCCCTATATCGCATATCGATTGAGGTCATTAATTTGGAGTCAATTTTGTTGGAAAGCTACAAGCTTTGTCTTTGCATAATTTCGGATAAAAAATTTGAGTTCTCGCAACATCATGAAGCGTTGATGGAACTCGGGATGAATTCTGATCACGTAAGCTGGTTAAAGATGCTGCAGAAAAATGCTGAAGCCGGTAACGGAATGCTGAATTTGCCGAACAATTGATGGGCGGGCCAATCTATCTTCGACCATAAAATCTGCAATATAGCAGACTGCAGTAATTGGGAGTTGTCACGTGTCTAAAACTGCATACTCAATTAGCTTCAAACGAGAGTTGGATGTAGAGCAACTGCTAGCGCTCCATCTGAATTGCTCTGTAGATGAGGCTGCTTCTATTCTTGGTAATGTTCCTGCTGATTTAAAGTCATTTGTGCAGAGTGATGTAAGATGCCCGTATTGTGGGGTGTCTGGTGGTTTGATCGTAAATGCAGGGAAAGCACGTGGTAGTGCGAGGATAGTTAAACAAGCGCATTTTCGATTTGTAAATAATCGGGGTGAAGAGGCGCATCTTGACTTTTGTGAGCAAAATCCAAAGCTGCTAGATCGCTCGGTTGTAGAAGGAGACGTATCGCTTTCTTCATCTAGAAGTAACTTGATGCGTCAAATTAGGGAGTTGGTTTGCAAGGGTATCGAGCAAGGGGTTTTCAATCAGGGTGACATGGTGAAGATGAGGAGGTGGTACTACGAGGTTAAGCTTGCTAACGGATTTGACATGTCAGTAAGCCCCCTCACGCTTGAGTTTACAAACAAGCTTTTGCAAATTAGATGGGTTAAGTCAGTGCCTTTTCATCCTTCGCACCCGTTGGCGCCAAACTACGATTGGAATTTTGAAGCAAAAGCTAAATTAGTGCGAGAACAAAAAGAACTGATTCGCGCGATGGAAAATTTAGCTGTTCATAGAGGGAAAGGTGTTGAAGGTATACTTCAGAAAAATATGGGACGGCGATGCTTTGACCCATCTGAGCTAAGACCTTGCTACGAAAAAACTATATCGCTGTGCTGCTATTTGGCCCGCTGCCTTGGTCAAAATATAAGAGGGCAACAAAAAATTCAGTTCGGAGATGCGCCCTCTGAGTTTTTGGCACTTTGCTCGCTAATTCTATTCGTGTATGACTGGGATTTGAATAAAGCGACAGCTAAAATTTCTTTCCTTCTCAGTGTGCGAACAATTGATGATAGGCTACTTGGTAATATCATTGGTCTAAATCCTTTCCATGACTATGAGGCGTGGCGAGTGATTAAAGGTCTTCATGACTTGAGTGCGATCTATGATATCGAGCGCGACTTCAATCAAGTGCTGGATTCTTACGTCAGTGGTATGAAGCTAGAGCATGCTGAGTGGCGTATGGAAAATGGGATAATCCCTTCGCCCCCTTCGCCCCCACGTCGTTCGCTTTCAGATGACCTTGATGATATTCCTTTTTAATTATTGAGCTTAATCATGGAACTTAACTCTATTATAACTCCTGATGCTGCGTCTGCATTGATAGGTGCAATAATCGGCGGTGCGGCCACTCTGCTAGCTACATTAATATCGAATTCTCTTAGTAAGAGGAATGCTAGAGCTGAGCACCTGTCGACTATTGTAAATTCGATTAAGTTGATTAAGGTTGAGTTGCAGGCTGCATGGGGGATTTATCGCAGTGAGTATGCTGGTGAGCTAGAGTCGTTAGAGGATGGAGAGCCGTGCATTTGTTTATGGCCTATTGGTAAAGATACATTTACTATATATAATTCAATGCCTCATTGTTTGGTGGAGATTAGCCCGCTCACCTCAGCTAAGGTAGTTGAAGTATACATGCGATTAAAGGGGCTTGTTGCTATGATTGAAGAAAACAACTCCTTCGTTTTGGCTGTAAAAAAAGCAGGCCATGAGAAATTATCTGAAATGGTTGGTTTGGCCGAAAAACAAGGTGATAACTCTCTCGCTGAAGCTGCGAAGCATCAGGAATTTTATGAGGAGTATGTCCGTCTTGAAGCGATTAAAACTGAAATGGGACTCTATGCTGATGCGATGAAGCTGCTTAGTCGTTCCATTGCTGCTGAGTTTGAAGGCATATTTTCATCCCTCGATAAGGAGCTAAATGAGCTGAATGTGGCTATCAGCAAACTTAGCTAGTTGAGGCAAGCGTAACGGCTTTAAGATCGACGCTCAATGACATTGCAGTTGAGGCCGCCGTACTAAATACAGTTGCATTACTCGGCACCGGAGTCGGGCCATGCACATGCCCAGCCAGTTGGGTGTTCATCTCTTGGACCAGGTCGAGCACGTCACAGAGCACCTGCAGCACATTCACTCCTTCCGACCCCAGCCACGTCTTTGGCGCCTGCAGGCACTGACTTACAGTGACCACGCTTCGGCGTAGACCTTTGATTTGTTCCTGGTAGTCGCCGCCGATCGTCGCATTGAGCTTCTGCCCCACTACCAGGTTCAGATCGCGGCCAGTCGCCTGGTGCAGGTCATCGACTGCTGCCAGGCTGGCGGATCCGCCCGACAACAACTTGAGCGCGCCCAGGGCTTCAATCTTCTTGATACCCCCGATCGTCTCCGTCGAATGGTCATCCACGGCGCTGGTGTGGCTCTGATAGCGCTCGGTGTTGCTCAGGGCGTCCACCTCGCGCTCGATCGCCTTGTCCTGGATCTTTCCATCCGTCTGGCGCAGCCAGTTGCCGTCCGCGTCCACGCGCTGCTGGCAGGCCTCGCTGTGCTGCCAGACCTGTTCGCCTTTCGGTACCCGAGGCAAGCTCAGGCCATGCGGCAGGATCTGCTGAATGAAGGGCTTGTGCGGCAGACCGTAGGCGAACGAGACCACGACCGTGGTGCCCTCCTCGGGGAAGCCGAACATGCCGGCTTCTTGGCCGCCCATCGGCGCTGGCAGCGGCAGACTGGTGAACACCGGCAGCGCCGGATCCGGCTCGCCGTCTGGCAGCAGTACCTGGACATCCACGCCGAAGCGCGGGCGGAAATCGTCACACAGCCCGGGCGCCGCCGGCGCGTCCGGTACCGCGACCACGCGACCGAAGCGCGGCAGGTGATAGCCCCCGGTGATCTCGGGAAATTGGCGCTCTACAGCGCGGCGGATTGCGTCTTCCATCGAATGGCCATCTGGTTGCCGGCGAGGGCCACATGGGTGACGCGCTCGCCCTGGTTGATCGTTGCACCAGGTCGCAGCCCGGGAAGGGCCGCGATCATGGCGCTCTGGTTACCCTGGTAGCTGTCAAACAGCTCGACGGGCAACTGCAGCGCAGGACGCACGCCGAAATAGCTATCGGCCCAACTGCCCACGAATACCTCGCCGTCGCCCTGCTGCTGCCACATGAAGTCGGGAATGTCGTAGACCTGGGCCAGGCTTTCCATCGCCTGGTAGCCCGCCGCCAGGCTGTAGAAGTACGGCGCCCGACTCGAGGCGTAGGGCCGATCGGGGCGCGGAAGCGCAGCCAGGTTCGGCGGCTGGCCTCCTGAGTACGGTGCGCAGATCCACATGGCGAGGCTTCCTCGGCACGAGTAAGCCTGGCGGCGGTTGATGACCTGCTCCAAGCAACTCGTCGCGACCTGAATCTGGTGGCGAGGCGGAAGCTCAACGCAACGGTAGGGGGAGATCGGCAGGAGCAGCGGATCGAAGGCATACGTAAGAGCGTCACGGCGAGCAGCCAAACGGCTCAGGCGGGGGTACCTTGAGTCCCCCTTGCCTTATGCGCTAAGACGACATAGTCGTCGATGATTTCTTGCCTGCAATCATCTCCGTAGTCTTCGTGAAAATCCCTTTGAAATGGCGCCGCCTGAATCACGGCGTATCTGGCATGCCATCCCCTAGGTCGGGTGATGAGCGTGTGAGGGAGGGTTGTATCGAATTGGTCAGCGGTGATGTCCAGGTTGTGTCCTTCGATCCTCAGCCAGATGTGCCGTTGCTGCCTATCTTCCTTCAACTCCCCTGTCACCACTTCGATAGCAATGCCTTCGTGTTCCTCACTCAGAAACCACGCCAGCAGCAAACTGGCGTATTCACAGCAGGACGTGGGGAACATGGAAAACAGGTCGAACGCAAACCGTTGGGGTGGGGTTTGCCGGAATGCCTTTGAGAAGGACTTAGCGGACTGAGCGACGTCTTGCGCGAGGCTTGGGGACTGGGCCATCTGAGTCGTATCTCATAGCCGAAAACAAAAAAGGCCCACCTTTCGGTGAGCCTCTTGAGTATTACGTATGGTGCGGCACCAGACGGACGGTTTCTTGCTGTGAAGGCCGGGGATTCGCGGGACTGGAATTTGATGGATTTTGTGGCGTACCTCAAAGGGTCGCTATAAATAAATCAGCTGTTTATGGCGTTTGGTGGAATCGAATTGGGGAGTGGAATCGCGTCATTGACGGTGAGCATCGCGTAGGCAGAGCAATGAAAGGTGAGGGCCGTATGCCCTGTGTTCGTAGAGGGCAATCACGGACGGCGGCAAACGGCCAGAAGCAGTCGATTAATGACGGGGGTGGCTATCTGCTTTTTCTGAGGATATTTCACTACCTTGCTCGTCGTTTGATTTGTTTATCAGCAATGAAAAAGCATGCATAATGATTACAGTTGGAATGGAAAAGCATCGAGCCTGAATTAGGCTAAAAGGCGGAACTGGGTAATTTATATTGTCTCCCACGAAAGTCTTGATGAGGAGGTTTATGTTGATGATTCTGGAGGATGTTTGTGAGTGAAGATAAAGGTGGCGAGCGAAAACGGCATCAAATATCGACCTTGAAGGATTTTGGAGTAGTTGATGTTGGTGACTTCATCGCGGATGAAGAAATTTTGCGAATTTTTTCGCGATCTGCTAAGCATCTGATATACGAAAAACATTCTGGTGTTTCTTATAGTGCCATTGACACTACAATAGAGCAAAGGGCCAGTATTGCACATCTAGACCAATTGTTGATCCAAGCAAAAAGAAAATTCAAAGGAGTGCATGGAGAATCGCTTCAATCTTATAAAGGTACCATTCTAACAGCGATTTTTTGTGCTGATGAAGTTGTTGTAAAAAAAGCTATCGATAACTTTGAGGGATTTATAAGGGAAACCCCGTCCGTCAAAAATGTCGTGGAGCGTCGCGACAACTATGTCGTTTGGATAAGTGAATTTGGTGTTGAGCACTGGATAAAGAAAACATCGGAAGTTAACTCAGGCGTATTATCTAATTTTTATAGT